>DAOWGA010000026.1 GCA_030637665.1 Lysobacterales bacterium
AACAGGCGTGACTGGGCGGTGGTGCGGTAGAGAATGGCACTGTCATCGGCGCGGCGGCCATCATCCAGCCACTGCTCGCTGCGTTCGACTACGAAGCGGGCCTCGTCCTGTTCGTTGAAGGCGGCATATGGCCGTATGGGTTTGCCGGCTGGTCCCGCCGTCCACAGCTTCTTGCCCAGGCGGCCCTGGTTATTGGCGATCAGCGCATTTGCCGCCTCCAGGATGTTGGCGGTGGAGCGGTAATTCTGCTCCAGTTTCACGGTGCGGACATTCGGAAAATCGCGCAGGAAATGCTGGACGTTTTCCACCTTTGCGCCGCGCCAGCCATAGATCGACTGGTCGTCATCCCCCACCACGAAGACCCGGCCGCTGTCGCCGGCCAGCATGCGCAGCCAGGCGTACTGGATGGCATTGGTGTCCTGGAATTCATCGATCAACAGGTGCTGCAGCCGTTTTCGGTAATGGTCCAGTACAGTGGGCTGTTCCAGCCAGAGCTCATGGGCCCGCAGCAGCAACTCGGCGAAATCAACCAGGCCCCCCCGATTGCAGTAGTCCTGGTAACGCTGGTAAATGTGCACCCAGGTTGATGTGACCGGGTGGTCCAGGTGTTCGATGTTTTGCGGCCGCTCGCCCTCATCCTTGCGGGCATTGATGAACCATTGCGCTTGTCGCGCGGGCCAGTGGGCTTCGTCCATACCCTCCTCGCGGATGATCCGGCGCAGCAGACGCTGCTGATCCTCGGAATCCAGAATCTGGAAGGTCTCGGGCAGGCCGGCCTCTTTCCAGTGCATCCGTAACAGGCGATGGGCAATGCCATGAAAAGTACCAATCCACAACGGACGGGTGGAAACCCGGAGCAGATTGCCGCTGCGCTCGCGCATTTCCCCGGCCGCCTTGTTGGTAAAGGTGACGGCCAGCACACTGAGCGGTGACACGTGATCGACCTGGATCAGCCATGCCAGGCGATGTACCAGTACCCGGGTCTTGCCACTCCCGGCGCCAGCCAGCACCAGGACATGATCATCACTGCACGTGACGGCCTCGCGTTGAGGTTCGTTCAGTTCATCCAGCAGGTGGGAAACATCCATCTACCGGTTTTTCTCGCGCGCGATGGCGCGATAGCCGATATCACCGCGCGTGAAAGCGCCATCCCAGTGAATTTGCCTGCAGGCGCGATAGGCTTCAGCCTGGGCTTCGCTCACGCTGGCGCCGAGCGCGCATACGCACAGCACGCGTCCGCCAGCGGTGACGACGCCTTCATCGCTCAAAGCGGTGCCGGCCTGGAAAACCTTGATGTGACCCGGAAAAACGCTGTGCAGGCCACTGATGGGGTAGCCTTTGCCATACTCGCCGGGATAGCCTTCCGCCGCCATCACGACGCCGAGGCAGGCGCGTTCGTCCCAGTGTGCCTGTTCCTGATCCAGCCGCCCTTCGATGGCTGCCAGGCACAGGGCCGGAAGGTCAGATTGCAGGCGCATCAGGATGGGTTGGGTCTCGGGATCGCCGAAGCGCACGTTGTATTCCAGGACATCGAGTTCACCCTGCGGTGAAATCATCAAGCCGGCGTAGAGAAAACCTGTAAACGGTATACCGTCGGCCGCCATACCCTCTATGGTGGGGAGTATGACTTCCTCCATTGCCCGGCGGTGCATGGCGTCGTCCACCACGGCCGCAGGGGAGTAGGCGCCCATGCCGCCGGTGTTGGGGCCGGTATCGCCGTCACCCACGGCCTTGTGATCCTGCGAAGTGGCGAGCGGCAAGACATTTTTCCCATCGGCCATTACGATGAAGCTGGCTTCCTCGCCTTCAAGAAACTCCTCGATGACCACCCGGTGCCCCGCCTCGCCAAATGCATTGCCTGCCAGCATATCAAGCACGGCCGCCTCGGCCTGGCCTTCTGAGTGAGCCACGATGACGCCCTTGCCGGCCGCCAGGCCATCCGCCTTGACTACAATGGGGGCCCCATGTTCGCGAATAAACTGGATGGCCGCTTCGACTTCAGTGAACTTTCCATAGGCGGCGGTAGCGATGCCATGGCGGGACATGAAATCCTTGGCGAAGGCCTTGGAGCCTTCCAGTTGCGCCGCCGCCGCCGAGGGACCAAAGCAGGCCAGGCCCGCTTCACTGAAGCGATCAACTATGCCGTTGACCAGGGGATCTTCCGGCCCTGCGATCGTGAGGCCCACGCCCCGTTCGCGGGCGAATTCGAGTAAACCATCCAGATCGTTTGCGGAAATAGCCACGTTTTCAACACCTGCTTCCCCGGCCGTGCCGGCATTGCCCGGCGCCACGAAAACTTTTTCCACATTGGCAGACTGCGCAGCCCGCCAGGCCAGTGCATGTTCACGGCCTCCGCTGCCAACTACAAGTACTTTCATCTTGGCGCCAGTCGTTTTGGAGAGTCAGGTTTGATATTCATGTTCCTGGAGATGCAGAATCAGAAAACAGGTGGAAATAACCGTCTCAGCTATTTCCGTTCGTGACCGGGATATCGTACCGGTTCAATTTGGTCCGGAGTGTATTATGCGTAATGCCAAGAATCCTGGCTGTCTTCGACTGATTGCCCCTTGTATAACGCAGAACTTCCTCAATCAGAGGCGGCTCGACTTCCGCCAGCAGAGTCTGGTACAGACACTCCGTCTGGGATTGCCCCATGTCTTCCAGATAAAGTCGGATGGCGTCCTGAACACTTTGTCTCAAGGTGATCGGATAGCTCTGCTCTGCGGCAGTTTTGGTGACAGACTTACTGGACATCGGGTTGTTAATCGCCCTGTTTTTAATGCTCGGCCGGAAGCTCTAACCCTACCACAATGCACGCCGCTTGACAGGCCTGAATCGTCACCGGATATTCAATTCGAAACCAACTGCCAGGCTGCCGGGATCGGCCAGGTCCAGCACGACGGGAAGGTAGGCTTCCGGAGTCATGCCGCCATCGATGTCGGCGCCTTCAGCAAGGTATTCGGAAGGCGCGAACTGACGACTGGCCACTGCCTGCCCCTTCAGGTCCAGCAGAATGACCTCCAGGCCCGGATAGGCCTGGCTCCGGGCTGCGCGATTCACGATGGTGGCGCTCAGGCGTAATGCATTGGCCCTGGCCGGGTGGCTGCGCATCTCGCTGGCCACGAGTTGAATCTTGTCAAGGTCACGGTAAGGCGATTCAGGCGGCAACTCCGTGAGCCCGATTTTAGCCAGGCCTTGCTGGATCTCGCTATTTTCCTGCAAGGGCTTTTGCAACAGGTCAGCGAGATTAACCACCAGGACAATCAGCAGCACCAGGGCAGCTGTGCCCCAGGCGGCGCGTGCAAGCTTTCCCTTACTCCTGGTGATTTCTACTTCGGCGGGGTCTTCTCCGTCGGAAAATTCAGCGTCCCTGGGCGTTTTCAGATCGATGGAAATTCCCAGCGCCGGCACGCTTCCTGCTGTTGGGGCGCTGTCGCCCGCATCCGGCCACTCATCGAACAAAGATTCGAGAGCGTTGCTGACTTTGTTACATTTCCCGCAGCGGTACTTGCCGGCGCCTTGCGCAAGCAAAGCCGCGTTCAGCGGGTGCACCGTGTGGCAACCAGGGCAGCGCGTAAACATTTCAGGTCCTGCGGTCAGGTATCCTCTGACCAGGTTTCGATGAGATGGCGGTAGCGTTCGATTTCAGCCCCAAAATTCTTCCTGATCTCGCCCTCCCTTTCCTGCAGGCTTGCAAGAGAAT
>DAOWGA010000160.1 GCA_030637665.1 Lysobacterales bacterium
GGTCCAGCCGCAATTCGAACTGGTGTGTATTCTCGTCACCAACCGCAACAACTGTGCGGACTTCGCCAAATACGCTTAGTGAGCCCGCGCGCAGATCCAGCAATTGACCGCGCCTGGCGTATGGATAAAATTCCAGAGGTGCACGGGCGATCACTTCAAGATCCTCCTGGTCGACGAGGCGTATGACTTTACTACCTTCGGTCACTCTCTCTCCCGGTGTCATCAGCCGCTCCACGACCACGCCGTCAAATGGCGCTACGATGCTTGTCCTGGCCAATTGATCTGTATTCTGGTCCAGGCGTGCACGCGCTACTGCGAGATCTCCCCGCGCCACATCGCGGTCGGAACGGGTCTGCTCCAGCTGGGTAACTGCCGCCAGGTTAGCTTCGGCAAGTTGAGTAAATCGCTTTTCCTCGCTTTCCAGGAACCGCAGCCGTGCTTCTTCCCTGTTCACCTCCGCCTGCAGCTCCATATGCTGCAAACGTAGTATCGTGTCTTCGATCCGTGCCAAAGATTCACCTTGCAAGACAACAGTGCCCACATCCGCGACCACGATGAGGCGGCCTGGAACTTCGGCCGACAGCCGGGCATCATTCCTGCTGACCACGGTGCCCGGAACCAGGGTGATGGGCGCGATATCCTGTAAACTGGCTACAGCCACCTTGACCAGTGCGGGCCCACCACCTTGTGCCCATGCGGGACCGCCACAAGCCAGCAATAGCAGCAAAAGGCCGGGGCTGAACCAGGGTTCAATATGATTCCTATTCATCATTCAAGCCACTTCCAGCACCAACTTTGCTGCTGGCTTCAATTCCTCTTTCATTCGTAACAGGCTCGGCAACAAAATCAGCGTAAACAAAGTACTGACCAGCATACCACCTACAATCACCGAGGCCATGCCGCGGTAAAGCTCAGTGCCGGCGCCCGGCATCAGCATCAGCGGCGTCATGCCAAAAATACTGGTCATCGTACTCATCAGGATGGGCCTCAAGCGCAGCCGGACGGCACTCTCAACCGCGTCCTTCCTGCTCATACCCTCGCGCTCGGCGTCACGAGCCCGGTAGACCAAAAGGATGGCGTTGTTTACAACCAGGCCCAACAGGATCACGAAACCTATCATCGTCAACAAGTCCATCTGCTGCCCGCCCGAGGCAAACAGGGCCAGGTCGATCAAGCGCAATGCAACAATCCCGCCCACCGTGGCCATCGGGATGGTCATAATCACCAAAAGAGAATCACGGAATGAGCGGAACAGGGCCGAAATCAACAGATAGAGGATAACAATCGCGAGCAGAAAACTGCCAGCCATGCTGGTTAAAGCTTCATCCAGAGCCTCAGCCGTGCCGCGGTACTTGACTGATCCGCCTTCCGGCATGCTCGCCAGGATATCCGGTGCGACCTGCTCCCGGATAATATTCAGTGCCTCCTCCATCGCCATGGTTGGCGGCGGCGTGACTTCCAGCGTCAAAGTTCGCTTGCGGTCTATACGCCGGATTTTCGTCGGGCCGGCTGTCCTCGTCACCTGTGCCAATTCACCAATAGTCTGGATCCGGCCACTGGCGGTTGCCACCGGGATGGCGGCCAGTTCTTCCGGTGAAGACCAGTTCTCTGCGCGCATTACGACGTTGTACCGCCGTCTTCCATCAAAGTACTCGCCGAGGAAAGCGCCATCGCCCATGGCTCTTACGATGGTGGCCATGCGTGCACGGTTCCAGCCAACCTCTGCGATTTTCCGGTCATCAGGAATCAGGCGAATTTCCGGTTCTGCCAGCTCCAGTCCCGGAATCGGCAGGATGTTGGCGTCCGGCAATGCCTGCATCACGGCGAAAAAGCCGGCGCGGCCCGCCTCCAACAGAGAGGCAAAAGAATCCGCAGACAGGTCGATATCGATTTTCCGGCCACCACGCGAACCGCCAAAAATCGCATCGCGGCCCGCAAAGCCAAATGTGTCTGGAAAACCGGTCATTATCTCCTGGTTGAACAGCCTGATCATTTCATCTACTTCGGAATCATTGACGGCACTGCCACCGATAAAAGTCCCCCAGCCTTTGGAAGTCCCCAGGAAATAGTTTCGGATGTGTGGGCTCTTCTCTCCCGTCAGGTAATCGGCCAGTCTCTCATCGATGACTTCCACCAGTTCTTCACTCGCGGTCGTAATCCCCATCCCGGGCGGTGTAACCATGAACCCCATGACGAAATTCTTTTTACCTTCAGGCAGATAATCTGCCGGTGGAATCAGGAGCAAAGCCAATACTGCAGGGGTAATCGTGAGTGTCGCAACCCAGCCCCAGCGCTTGCGGGGTGAATCGGTCCAACTCATGATATGCGTAGTAATCCAGTGCCACCAGCTGCGGTGATGGTCGTCTATCGCCTCACCTTTCACCCAATTCGCGGCAGCGGTCGGCAATACCGTAACGGCTACCAGCAAGGATGCCACGACGGCAGCGGATATGGTTATAGCAAGGTCGCTGAATAACTGCCCGGCTTCATTTTCCAGGAATATGACCGGCAAGAAGATTGCAACGGTCGTAGCAGTCGACGCAAGCAGTGCACCCCAAACCTGAGAAACACCCCGCATCGAAGCTTCCTCCCCTTCGAGCCCCGCCTCACGCTGGCGAAAAATATTTTCCAGCACGACAATGGCTGCGTCCAGCACCATTCCGGTCGCAAATGCCAGGCCTGCCAGGGAAATAATGTTCAGACTGCGGCCAGTGAAGTCCAGGACCATAAAGGCCATGAGCAGGCATAACGGTATGGAGATCGCCACGATAATCGTTGCCCGGAACTTGCGCAGGAACCACCAAAGTACGATGACGGCCAGGGAAATTCCCAGCAGCAGGTTATTGCGTACCATGCCGACCGAAGAAGTGATGTATTCCGTGTCATCGGCATTCTGATTGATCAGCAAGGCGGCACGATCCAGCTCATTGGCTGCCAGATCTGCAATGACTTCCTTCGCCGCGCCCATGACTTCATAAACGTTGACACCGGATTCAGGTATCACGTAGATCGCAATGGAAGGTCCTCCGTTCTCGTGCAGCACGCCCGTCGCATCAACCATCACCATCTCGATTCGTGCGATGTCCCGCAGACGGATCGGTTTTCCTTCCCGCCATTCGAGTACCAGGTCGCCCAGGGCGCTGACCTCATATTTGCCGCTGAACCGAAGCGTATAGTCGCGTCGTCCCACTTCATTCTGACCTGCAGAGACGTCCGAGTTACTACCAAGTTCGGCTGAAATGCCAGTAAGATCAAGACCGATGTTGGCGGCCTTGTAAGGATTGAAGGTAATCCGGACCTCGTGCTTTCTGCCCCCGAAAGAACCTACCTGCGATACACCCGGCACACGCTCGAGACGGGTAATGACTGTATCTTCGACAAAATCCTGGTAGCTCTCAATTTGGCGCGTGTTGCCCGGCTTTGTCTGGATCGCCCACCAGCCAATAATCTTATCAAAGCTGTCACCACCGACGCTGATCACCGGTTCATCGGCATCCACTGGGTAACGCGGAACCTGGTTAAGGCGGTTCATCACCTCGATCAGCGCACGGTTCATGTCCGTGCCGATGGCGAACTGCAGGTTGACATAACTGCTTCCGTAATTAGCGCTGGACTGCATTTTCAGCAGGCTCGGAATGCTGCGCAGCACGTCTTCCTGGGGTTCGACGATCTCCGACTCGATCTCATTGGGGGCAGAGGCCCTCCAACCGGTAAAGACTGTGATTTCCGGGCGCGAAATCTCAGGTGTCATCTGGATGGGCAGCCGGGACAGGCTGAGAATACCGAAAATGGCAATCAGAATCCCGGCCACCACCACGGCCACCGGATTGGAAAGCGCCATTTTTGTCAGCGTCACTCTGTTTCCGCCCTGATTCTGCTGTTATCGAAGCCACGAATTATAGCGCGAAGCAACTCCAGGCGTTTCATATTGCCATGAAATACCATTAAATTCAGTTGTCCAAATACCAGCGCCGAAACTGAGCTGGGTGAAGTGGAATTGATCCGTGTCACGCTTGCTGACAATTTCCAGGATTGAGCTTGATCTGGCACTTGTTTAAAACAACTTATTGGTTATGATGCCTTGTCGCCTCAATACGCAAACGTATGGAATTTGATTACATCATTGTTGGAGCCGGTTCAGCAGGTTGTGTTCTGGCCGGCCGCCTCAGCGAGAATCCCAACAATCGCGTGTTGTTGCTGGAGGCTGGAGGCAAAGACTGGCACCCCTTTATACATATGCCCGCTGGCCTGGCCAAACTGATCGGCCTCGACGCCATCCTGTGGCCCTACGAGACCGAACCACAGCAGGAACTGAACGGCAGGCGCATGTACTGGCCACGGGGCAAGGTACTGGGCGGTTCCAGTTCCATCAACGCAATGTGTTATTGCCGCGGCCACCGCAAAGACTATGATTCCTGGGCTGAGTCCGGTGCCGCCGGATGGGACTATGACAGTGTATTGCCCTATTTTATCAAGTCGGAAGATCAGGAAAACGGGGCCTCGGACTTTCATGGCAGCGGTGGCCCGCTCAGTGTGCAGAACCTGCGCCATACCAATTCGCTATCCGGCTTGTTCATCGATGCTGCAGTAGAAGCGGGCTTTGGAAAAACCGACGATTTCAACGGTCCGCACCAGCGGGGATTTGATTATTATCAGGTGACACAACGCGACGGGCGCCGTTGCAGCGCGGCCACCGCCTATCTCCGCCCGGCGCTTGAGCGTTCGAACCTGACGGTCAGTACTCATTCACTGGCCGAACAAATTATCCTTGACGGCCACCGGGCAGTCGGAGTCAGATACGGCAGAAAAGGCAAACAGCGAACTGCCATGGCGGGTCGCGTCATCCTGTCCGGCGGAGCGATCAATTCACCGCAACTGCTAATGCTGTCCGGCATTGGCCCGGCCGAACAACTGCGAACCGTCGACATCGAAATTCAGCACGAACTGAAGGGTGTGGGCAAGAATCTGCAGGACCACCTGGATGTGTGCACCCTGGTATCCACCCACGACCCGGTCGGCTATGACCAGCTGAACGAAGTCGCAGTGGCTATGCGCTACCTGTTTGGACGAAAGGGCCCGGGCAGTTCCAACATTGCCGAAGCGGGTGGTTTCATCGTCAGCCGGTACGCCGAAGACGACCGGCCCGATATCCAGATGCATTTTGTTCCCGCCCTGCTCGATGATCATGGCCGCAACACCTTGGCAGGGCACGGCATGACCATCCACGCCTGTGCACTGAGGCCCAGGAGCCGCGGTGAATTGACACTGAAGTCCGCCAGCCCGGCCGCAGCACCAGCCATGCAACCGAACTATCTGAGCGAAAACTATGATCGCATCATGATGTTGGAATGCGTCAAGCTGGCGCGGAAGATTTTTGCCCAGAAGTCTTTCGATCTCCAGCGGAAAGACGAAATATTCCCCGGAGCCCATGCCCAGTCTGAAGACTCCATATTGGAGTTTGTCCGCAAAAAGGCCGAAACCATCTACACCCCTATCGTTACCTGCAAAATGGGCAACGATGAACTAGCCGTTGTCCACCCGCCACTAAACATCCACCGCCTGCAGAGCCTGTCTGTCGATGATTGTTCCATCATGCCCACCCTTGTCTCCGGCAACA
>DAOWGA010000134.1 GCA_030637665.1 Lysobacterales bacterium
GATGCTGCACATCATGGATTTCGACACTCGGGATGACTTCAATCACCCTCTGCTCCAGGTAGCTGCATTGCTGGGCCTGATCATCGCGCTGAGCGGAGTTATTTTCTGGGCCATGACCACTAAATTGTTCCGCAAACAACGGCGCGCACCATGAATTTGCTTGCAATTGGCAAGTCAGGTTTGATTCTTTAAACCAGGCGCAAAACCCAGGCGCCTTTGACATGGCCCTTTTTAAGCGCCAGTAATGCCTCATTGGCCTGCTCGAGCGGGTATTCAGTTACATGAGGCCGGAGGGGAATTTCAGCCGCGAGACGCAGGCATTCTTTGACATCATTGCGGGTGACATTGGCCACTGTGCTCATTGATTTTTCCCGCCACAGGTGGCGGTCATAATCCAGTTGCAACAGTAAATCCCTGTCGTTCGCTTCTTTGCGAATGGCGTTTATTACCAGGCGGCCGCCTGGCGCCAGGTTTTCCATCGCAGACAATACGGGAAGCCAGGCCGGGGCGGTATCGATAATTGCGTCGAGTGGCTGTGGCGGCTTGTCTTTCGTGTCGCCGGTCCAGGCCGCTCCAAGTTCTGCAGCGAATTCCCTTTCTTTGGCGCTGCGTGCGAAAACGTATATCCCCGTGTCCGGGTACAGGAAGCGAGCCATTTGCAGTACCAGGTGTCCGGATGCGCCAAATCCGGTCAAACCCAGGGTCTCGCCGTTGGCCAGAGTACACAGGCGCAGCGAGCGGTAACCCACGGCGCCGGCACACAGGAGCGGACTTGCCTCACAGTCTCCGATTGTGGGAGGCATTGCATGCACAAACTGCTCTTTTGCCACCATGTATTCCGCATATCCGCCAGGTGCGTCCCGTCCGCAGGCGACAAAATCAGGGCACAGGTTTTCCCTTTCGCTATTGCACCATTTGCAATTTCCACAGGCCGCATGGATCCAGGCTACGCCGACCCTTTTACCGGCCAGGCCAAGCTGGCAGCCAGGGCCTTCCCCAATCACCGTTCCCACCACCTGGTGGCCCGGCGTCATGGGCAGGACGGGGGGCGCAGCGCGTCCCTCGATCTCATCGATTTCCGTGTGGCATACGCCGCAGGCATGTACCTGTATCAGCAGTTCGGCCTGGCCCGGCTGAGGCGTGGCTATCGTTTCCAGCACGAGGGGTGCAGAGGAACTCGTCAAAGGCACCAGGCGGTGAATGCGCATGGCGCGCATTGTGGATGAAGAATTCGCGGAAGCGCTTTCACCTGTTTCAGTCATCTTCCTTCAATGCGGACAATTGGCGATTGATATTCCGCAGTTCCTCTTCAGTGATACGTGCTATCTCACTCAAGACGTCGATGTTTTCCAGCTGAATGGCCTGTTCTTTGGAGTCGGCGTCCAGTCCCTTGCCAAAATCGGCTCGTATTGCTGCAAGTCGCTTGAGCAATTCGTCCCTGCTCAGCACCAGTTCTTCCCGTGTCTTGTTCATTCGGGACTTCCTTTCAGAGTTATGCTTTATAAGGATAATGCCATTGATTCAGGTCACCCTTGACCCGCGTCATCCAACTCTGCGTAAGCTTGGTTAAAATAATAGAAGGGGAATCTTTTGAACCCAACGTGGAGAATGATATGTCAGGGTACAACAAGATTGTCGTTGCCATCGATTTGAGCAGCGAGTCAGCCATTATCATGAAACGAGCGCTCGCCGTCGCGGCGGCGCACAGTGATATCCATCTGTTGTACATCCAGGAGCCCATGGATTCAGTCTATATGGGTGTAGTTCCTTACGGCCCTGTTTTTGTTGGAATGGATGAAGTCGAGGAGAATTTGCGCGCGGAACTGAAGCAGAAACTCGATGACATTGGAGAGGAGTTTAACGTTCCACCGGAATCCCGCCATTTTCTGAGCGGCACGCCGGCACGTGAAATTCACCGTTTCGCAGACGAAAACGGAATGGAGTTGATCGTGCTGGGTACACATGGGCAAAAAGGTGTACAGTTACTGCTTGGCGCGACTGCCAATTCGGTACTGCATGGTGCAGATTGCGATGTTCTGGCAGTTCGCGTGTATGACGCTGAATAGAGCCTGCCGGCAAGGCAGTAATGAACGATTGATTGTCGATCTTTGACCGGCCATTTAAGCTGGCTATCAGATCGGCACGGGATGAATTCATCCTGTCCCGAATGTGCGTGAATGAGTTTGAAGCGAAATATCTGGCTGACAATCTTCTTCCTGGTCCTGGCCTGGTCGGCCTGGCGACCCCACGACTATCCGACATGGTGGCTGGAAGTGCTTCCGGCACTGGTCGTGCTGCTGGTACTTTTTCTCACCCGGGAACGATTTCCACTGACCCCGCTGGCTTACTGGTTGATCCTGGTCCATTCAGTCATCCTGATGGTCGGTGGCCATTACACTTATGCAGAAGTTCCTGTCGGTGACTGGCTGAGAGACTTTTCCGGCGGCACGCGAAATAATTACGACAAGCTGGGCCACCTGGCCCAGGGATTCATCCCCGCCATCGTGGTCCGTGAAGTGTTGCTGCGCAACGGTGTGATCGCAGTTCGTGGATGGCTGGCTTTTATCGTGGTCAGCATTTGCCTTGCAATCAGCGCCGCTTACGAATTGATCGAGTGGTGGGTGGCCCTGCTGAGCGATGAGGCCGCAGAGGCGTTCCTGGGAACGCAGGGCTATGTCTGGGACACTCAATCTGACATGTTCCTTGCCCTTTTGGGCGCCATACTGTCCCTGTTGGTGTTTTCCAGAATCCATGATCGTCAGATCAGTAAACTCAGTGCCTGAGCTGAACGCAATCGAATAATTTCCCGGAGCAGATGCAAACAGAAAGCGGGTGATGCAGCAGGATTCCCTTCCAGAAATTGATAGAAATTTTTTTGCTTATCATCGGATGTTGCTGGCGCCGGTCGAGGCAGATCGGCTGCTCTCCGACCTGTGGGACCAGCTTGACTGGAAGCAGCATGAAATTATGCTGTTCGGGCGCAAGGTTGCGCAGCCCAGGCTGAGTGCCTGGTACGGAGATCCGCAAGCAAGATACCGGTACAGCGGGCTGCAACTTGAACCCTTGCCCTGGCACCCCCTGTTACTCGGCCTGAAAAACAAGCTCGAAGATCATCTGCGTCACGAATTCAATTCTGTTCTTGCAAATGCCTACCGGGATGGCAAAGACAGCATGGGCTGGCACTCTGACGATGAACCTGAACTGGGCGCAGAGCCCCTGGTGGCCTCTCTCAGCCTGGGTTCAGAACGCCGTTTCCTGGTTCGAACAAAGGGGGATTCCCGTTCGACGGGTATATGGCTGGAACACGGCAGCCTGCTGCTTATGAAACGGGGGTGTCAGGAAATCTATCAGCACTCATTGCCGAAAACCCAAAAACAATCCCGGCTCAGAATCAATCTGACATTCAGACAAATCCTGAATCAGTTTCCGCCGTGATGTGCTGTGTTCAGGGGCTGGTTTTGTTGAAAATCAGGGCCCAGAAAGCCGGTGATCTGATCCAGTATTCCGCCGCTATCGAGGCCGGCCTGGTGCAAACATTCTTCCCGTGTTCCATGCTGGATGAACGTATCGTTCAGACCGATGTTGAGCAGGGGAATTGCGCTTCCACTGGCCAGTAATACTTCATTGACGCCACTGCCGGCCCCGCCGGCAATGGCATTTTCCTCAACAGTGACCAACTGTGCGTGGCTGCGGGCCGCAGACAGGATCGCCTTGCGGTCCAGAGGCTTGACGAAACGCATGTTAATCAGCGTAGCATCCAGGTTTTCGGCGATTTCGCGGCAAGGCTCGACCATGCTGCCGAAAGCCAGGATGGCCAGGTTCTGCCCCTGCCTGAGTGTTTTGGACTGGCCCAGCGGAATGGCGGTCATTTCTTTCCTGACTTCTGTTCCCGGACCCTTTCCCCTGTGGTAACGAACAGCGGCGGGGCCCTCGTGTTGGAAACCGGTGAATAGCATCTGGCGACATTCATCTTCATCA
>DAOWGA010000320.1 GCA_030637665.1 Lysobacterales bacterium
AACTTCGCAAAAAGTGGATGGAAAATGATTCCTGGATAAACTCCATTCCCTGAGTTAAATGGAGAAAACAGTAGCCGGCTTTCCTGGGTTATAGGCCGGCGCACAATAAAACGCGGCCGCCCTACCCGACTGAGCTGCAGCCTGCGTTTCGCCTGGCTATGCCGTTGCCTGGATTAAATAACTGCCCCGGCTTCAGCCGGCCGCAGTGGGTTCTCTTTGCCATGCACCATCCAGTCCGGGTACCAGTTGTGGAACAGTGGCTTCATCCATAATTTGGGCTTGAAGGGCCGCCATTCACCTTCAGGCTGGGCCAGGCGGTCGGCGAGTGCCATCAGCACCCTGGGGTTAAAACCCAGACCCAGGTGGCTACCTCCAACATGGATATTCTCGACGTCATAACGGTCGGATAACTCAACCGTGCTCTGCCAGGCTACGATGCCATCTCCTCGCGTGTACAGCGCTGTGGTCGGCATCGGGGGCGGTTCGGCCATGTGTTGCAGAAATTCATTCGGGATATCTCTGTACGGCACTTCGCTGAACAGGTTGAATATGCGGTGAATGTTGCTGGAGGTGGGATGCCCGCGGAACGGACTGCCCATGGAAACGACCTGGCGCACGATATCAGGCATTTCACGGGCCAGTTCACGCGCATAAACGCCACCCAGGCTCCAGCCTACCAGGCTGATTTTTTCACCGTAGCGCTCCACCAGTTCGGTGACCCGCTCGCGCATGCCATAATGCAGTTTAAAGCTGTAGCCCATGTTATAGCCCAGCTTCCAGCGATGGGCGCGATAGCCGAGGTCCGCTAAGTATCGCCGCAACGGCTGGGTAGACCGTGAACTGGCCAGGAAACCGGGCAAAACCAGCACCGGGTGGTTATCCCCTTGCGGCAGAAATTTCTGCAGCCTGAACATGGGAATCATTGCCGCCGCATCGTAAACTGCCCTTGATTCCAGCAGCATCAGTAATTTGGATGGCCGGTGTGAATGGTCGATCAGATCTTTTGGCCTGTTCAAGAGTCTTCTTCCCCTTCAAGTGATTCAATTGCCGCATCCAGGGCCCGCGCCGCCGCGTGAAATTCGCCAAGCGGATCGTCTTCATCAGAAGCAGCCCGTGTGTCCACCCTGTTTTCTCTGTCCGCGGACTGCAGCTCAAGCTGCCCGGCCGCGTCTTCCAGGTCATTCAATGACTGCTCGAAACACTCCGCCAGTTTTTCCGGGTCTGGAACCATGTCCTGGCATGAGGTGATACCTATGGATATTCTTCCGGCATAACTGAAAATCACCAGGAGCAGACCCAGGCCATCGAGAATAGGCGCCATACCATAAATGCGACTGATCTTCGCACCGGCAACATACAGTGGAACAGGGGGGCCCGGCACATTGGTAATCGTCACATTGAAGAACGGACGGTGATGCCCCCCCAGGCGGGTGCGAGTGTACACACGCGCTGCAGCGGCCAGCGTTTCAGAAGGAATAAACTCGGTAATCAGGTTGGCCGGTATGGCGCTGGAGTGGATTTTGGAGCTCTGTGTATTGTCGTGAATGCAGCGCAGGCGTTCCAACGGATTTTCCATATCCGTAGCCAGTCCCACCAGCATTGCCGAAACCTGGTTTCCCTCCTCACCTTTTTGTCGTTGTTCGCGAACCGAGATTGGCGCCATAGCAACCAGGGCCTTGACAGGCAGCAGGTCATTGTGCGACCGATAGCTCCGCAGCCCGCCGGCACAGACCGAAAGAATGACGTCGTTCACCGTGGCGCCCGGCACAGCAGAGCGCAGGGCTTTGACGCGGTTGAAATCGAAGTCCATACCCCGGTACATGCGGCGCGAAGCGATAGGTCCGTTGAATACCGAAGGGGGCGCAGACATCAGGCGAGGCGGCGGATTGAGTCTGCGGATTCGTTTGTCGCCCTGCACACGAATGGTGCCGCTCGCCGCCTTGCCGACGAAACCTGCCAGGTCCAGGGCCTTGTGGCCGATGTTTCCCCATGACCTGGTAATAAGGCCCAGGGTGGAAGGCAGATCTTCCGCTTTCCATTCGTCCTCACCTTCGATCTGCCGGAGTTGCGGTGAGAGGTCCAGTAGCGCGGTCATCATTTCAGTCGCTGCACCGCCATCCACAGAAGCGTGATGGACTCGGGTAATCAGGGCGCAGGATCCGGGCGCCAGCCCCGGCACGGTGTCGAGCCCCTCGACGAAATTCAATTCCCACAGAGGGCGCTCACGATCCAGTTCGCGGCTCCAGATATCCGCCGCCAGTTGCATCAACTCGTCTTCCCCACCCGGTTCGGGCAAGGCCAGTCGCGGCAAATGTACATCCAGGTCAAACGCCGGGTCATTGATCCAATAAGGATGGGACAGCCCCCAGGGGACTTCCACCAGGCGCTGGCGAAACACTTTTGAACATTGCAGGCGGCCGCCAACCAGCGCATGCCAGCTTGCATAGCCGAAACCGGGCGGTGCATCAGCGGCATTGATGGTGTAGATGCCGCCAATGGCCATTGGACTGTGTTCACTTTCCAGGTAGAGGAAAGTAGCGTCCATTGCTGACAACATTTTCATCTTGATTACTTGATCTCAGGCAGAGTCGGCCAATCTTGCGTGTCAAGCGCAGCCCGGTAACCGTGCCAGGTCGCGTAGCCCAGTACGGGAATGATGACAATGAATGCGAACATAGCGGTAATGAAACCGATCGCTGTAAAAATGACGACCAGTGCGGCCCAGCCTGACATGGTCCAGCGATTTCTCAGGACCGCGTTGATACTGGAAACCACGGCAGTAACCACGTCCACATCGCGATTGGCAATGAATGGAAGTGAAAACACACTGGCGGAGAAAGTGATGGATGCGAAGATGGAGCCGACCGCGGAGCCCACACCCAGGTACAACATCAAGTCCTGCAATTCCACCTTGCCATCGGATGGGAAAAAAATATGCACCATGGTCCCGGCCCGTGCCCACAGCAGGAAGATCATCAGCAGCACAATGGTAAAAACCAGGGAATTGGCGAAGGGCTTGCGCGCAGCCTTCAGTGTCTGACCCAGGGTAGGTTTGTTGCCCAGGCAAATTTGCCTGCTGACCGAATACAGCGCAAAGGCGAGCAATGGAGCGACGAATATGAAACCGGAGAGCACGCTCAGCAACAGGACCCATCCCCCTATTTTCCACGAAGCATAGGTAATGACTGTGGACAGGAACCAGGCAAACAGGCCCCAGGCGAGGCTGAGTCCGGGCGCTCTACGAAAATCCTGCCAACCACCTTTCAGCCATTCCAGCGGCTCCTTCGGGTCAAGGTCACGGCAAGGCGCAACGAAGGGTTTGGGCGCATCTTCTGGCCTGTTATCGGCGATATTCGTTCCGCCTTGATCTGGATGTTCGCCTGTCATTTTGCTCCGAGCTGAGAAACTACGCGCCAATCATGTTCCATAATGGTGCCTGAAATCAAATTACTGGCCTCGAAATTCCGGCTCAACTCCGTTCCTCAACCAGGATATCCTGTAGGTAGACAATCTCGCAGGAGCCGCCACCCGTATCGTTCCGGCTTAGCGAAGTACGCCAGCGCCAGCCGGAATCGCCATCGATGTCAACCAATTGCCCGCGCAACTGCACGATGTCGCCCCTCCTGATTTTCTTCAACTTCTTCCTGACCCAGTCATTTGCCGGGATCATGTGCATATTGCCACTGTTCTGAATGATGGCCTGGTCGGGAATCGGCGCCGGCAATTCGTATCGGGTGTAGTACCAGCGTCCGCTCTGCTTGATGGAAATTCTGTCCAGTACTGCCTGGTCTGACATCACGCCCCAACCCAGCGCCAGGTCCACCGGAGACAGGTCGGCCTCATCTCCCCAGCTGTAATCCTCCCTCGAAAGCACGCGGGCCCGGATCTGGATATCGGCCCGGGGCTTCAGGCGATAGCTATCGATAGTGACTATCGCACTGTTTTCAAGATCCACTTGCGATGGTCGTTCGGGTACCAGTATTCCGGGTGGATGTTCAATCTCACGCATCGACCAGTCGCGTAAGACCATGCCGGCCAGCAGGACCAGAGCGACAACCAGGATTTTTTTTGTTTCTATTCCAAACATCCGCTGTGAAATTCCTTGAGGTTTCCTTACTCTGTCCAAGGATATAATAGCGCCCCATCGTTTATAGCAGAAATTCATTAGCCGTGTTAAGCCTGAACCAGATCAGCCTGCGCCGCGGGCGCAAGTTATTGTTTGAAAATGTCAGCTTCCAGGCTCATTCCCGGCAGCGGATGGGCCTGATCGGCGCCAATGGCAGCGGTAAAACCTCCTTATTCTCAATGTTGCTGGGCCAGCTCGAACCTGACGGCGGTGAACTTTACCTGAATCCGAGTGACGAAATCGCTCACGTGGCCCAGGAAAGCCCCAGCGACCCAGGCTCCGCCCTGAATTACGTGATGGACGGCGACAGCGAACTGCGTGAAATCCAGGCTGCCATCGCGGCAGAGGAAACAGATGGTGACGGACACGGCGCCAATGTGCACAAGCTGTATGAGCGGATGGAAACAATTGACGGCTTCAGCGCGGAAGCACGTGCCGCCCGCTTGCTGCACGGCCTGGGTTTTCTGGGTGACAGCATCCAAAATGCTGTTAGCTCATTTTCTGGCGGCTGGCGCATGCGCCTCAACCTGGCCCGAGCCCTGATGTGCCGTTCGGATGTCCTGCTGCTGGACGAACCAACCAACCATCTCGATCTGCCCGCCATCTTGTGGCTGGAGCGCTGGCTGAAACGCTACGAGGGCATCTTGCTGGTAATTTCGCATGACCGCGATTTCCTGGACGGGGTGTGCACACGTATTGCCCACATCGAGCACCACGGAGTTCGCCTGTACAGCGGCAACTACAGTGAATTTGAAAAACTGCGAACTCAACAGCTCGCGCAGCAACAGGCCCTTTATGCACGTCAGCAAAAGGAAATGAAACATATACAGAGCTACGTGGACCGCTTCCGCTACAAGGCATCAAAAGCCCGCCAGGCCCAGAGCAGGCTGAAGATGCTGGAACGTATGGCGCTGATTGCCCCGGCGCATGTCGACTCGCCCTTTCGTTTCCATTTTATGGAGCCAAAAAAGCAGCCCCAACATTTGTTGAGGCTAAAGGATGCCGCAGTCGGATATGCCGATAGTGACCAGGGGCCAGTTTTAAGCGAGATCAACCTGAGCCTGGTTTCCGGCGACCGGATCGGTCTGCTGGGAGTGAATGGCGCCGGCAAGTCCACCCTGGTCAAAGCTCTGGCCAGCGGCAGCACCCTGCTCGCAGGTGAACGCCTGCTCAGCAAGGACACCAAAATTGGCTATTTCGCGCAGCACCAGCTGGACCTGTTAAACCCGGAACAAAGCCCGGTCGATCACCTGCGGCTCTATGCGCCGGGTGAGCGCGAATCGGAACTGCGCAATTACCTGGGGCGCTTTGGCTTCAGCGGCGAGCGCATTTTTGATCCGGTGGCGCCGTTTTCCGGTGGCGAGAAAGCACGTCTCGCTCTGGCCCTGATGATCCGCCAGCAGCCCAATCTGCTCCTGCTCGACGAACCCACCAACCACCTGGATCTCGAAATGCGCCAGGCATTGAGCGTGGCACTGATTGAATACAGTGGCGCCCTGGTGGTGATCTCCCACGACCGTCACCTTCTGCGCAGCGTGTGTGATGAACTCTTGATCGTTCACGACGGCATAGTAGACCGATTCAAACTCAGTCTGGATGAGTACCCGGCCTGGCTCAAAGACCAAACCATTCGCGAAGGCCAGGTGGACGGCGCAGAGGCGCGCAGCGAAAGCCCAAACCGGCAAAGCAACCGGAAGCAAGCCCGCCAGCAGGAAGCCCGGCGGCGCCAGCGTCTGAAACCCCTGCTCGACCAGATTCGCAAGATCGAAAAACAACTGGCGTCGAACCGCATGGAACTGGAGATGCTGGAAAAAAGCCTGGCTGATGAAACTCTTTACACCGACCTTGCCCGTAAAGACGAACTGACCCGGATGGTCAAACAGCAAGGCTCACTGAAAAGCGGAATCGATACCCTGGAGTGGGAATGGCTGGAGGCCAGCGAAGCACTGGAAAAGGCTGAGTAACTATGGCTATTTTTTCAAATCAACCAGCGTGACCTCTCCCCTGGACACCGGATAGCCAAGGGACACCCACCCCTGTATACCTTCCCAGAGTACCGCGGTGTTCTTGAAGCCGCGGTCCCGCAATTCACTGTTTACATCCTCCGCAGCGGCCCGCGGACACTCGCAATAGGTCACAATCCAGGTCCCGTCCGAAGGCAGGTCTGCGACCAGGGAATCGTACAATTCATAGTAGTAGGGAATGGGCACGGATCCTTCTATATGCGCCATCTGCCACATGGAAGTCACTCGCGTGTCGAGCAGAACCATCCGCTTGTTATTTTGCAAGGCTTCGTTCAGATCTTTCGCTAATACGTACAGTCCGTCTTTCAAAGAAAACTCAGGACCGGGGGAATCAGGATTAAGCACATAATTTTCAACTGATGGCGGCGTGCGGAAAACCGGTTTCTCCACCGACCATCCGGTCGCTCTGCTGCGCAGAAAAGCGGTTACTGCATCGATTTGATCTGGCTCCAGATAATCACCAAATGGCGGCATGTCGGTGCCATCCCGGCCATTCACGATGGCATATCTGAGGAATGAATCACTGGTCAGCGACAACATCACAGGATTCCCCAGCGCCGGACCGATGTCCCCTTCTCCGTTTTCACCATGACAGCCCGCGCACTCGTCGGCATAAATTTCCTTACCGAGTGCAATGTCTCCCACAACCGGTTCCAGGGGCAATTCAACGGCTTCAACACCTGACTGTTTCTGCAGCCACTGCATCAGGCTGGACAGCTCATCCTCGCTCATGGGTCCCCCGACCTCATCGAGGTAGCCACCCATCGCTGTTCCACGCCTGCCATAAGACACAGCCATCGAGCGTTCCTGGGACCCTGCGCTCATCAACGACTTTGATCTGAGCGAAGGCGCATCATCATTGACATGGCCCTGCCGCTCAGCACCATGACACAAAGCACAATATTTTTGATAATCGGCTTCCGCGGCGACTGCCTCTTCCTTGCCTGTTTCAGGGGAATCAGCAGCAGTGACAGGGGAGGAGACAATCAGAAT
>DAOWGA010000039.1 GCA_030637665.1 Lysobacterales bacterium
GAGAAAAGTTCGGGAGAAAATGGGCCTGGTCAACGTCTGGGCCATGATTCCTTTCGTGCGTACGGTGGACGAGGGCCGCCGGGTAATCGAAGTCATGAAGGAGTTTGGCCTGGAACAGGGCAAGCACGATCTGAAGATCATCATGATGTGCGAATTGCCTTCCAATGCCCTGCTGGCTGATCAGTTCCTGGACCTGTTCGACGGCTTCTCCATCGGCTCCAACGACCTGACCCAGCTGACCCTGGGCCTGGACCGGGATTCCGGGCTGATCGCCCACTTGTTCGATGAGCGCAATGAGGCCGTCAAAGCGCTGCTGTCCATGGCAATCCAGGCCTGCAAGAGGCGCGGCAAGTATGTCGGTATCTGCGGTCAGGGGCCTTCTGATCACCCCGAGCTGGCGCAGTGGCTGCTGGACCAGGGAATTGAGAGCATGTCACTGAATCCGGATACGGTGGTAGACACCTGGCTGATGCTGGCTGGAGTGTAGGAGGCCCCAAAATAGATCTGAAACCACAATTGAAAATTCGGCGATCACCAACCCGTCAAACTCAATCTGGCCTCTTTTGCGGCAGCCCGGAAAATGCGCCCATGAATTTCCGGTAATGACGGAGTTCATCAATGGACTCCCGGATGTCGGCAAGAGCTTCGTGCCGGTTGTGCTTGACCAGGCTTTCCATGATGCCCGGTGACCACCGCCTGGCCAGTTCCTTGAGGCTGCTGACATCCAGGTTGCGATAGTGAAACCAGCTTTGAAGTTCAGGCATCAGGCGATACAGGAAACGGCGGTCCTGGCAGATACTGTTGCCACAAAGGGGTGATTGGCCCTTTACCGTCCACCGGGCCAGGAATTCCAGTGTGTCCTGCTCCGCTGCCTGCATTCCGGTTTCGCTTGATGTGACCCGGCTCCACAGTCCGGAGGCGCCGTGATGTTCCCGGTTCCAGTCATCCATGGCCAGCAATTCCGATTCCGGATGCCGGATGGCGTACACCGGGCCCTCGGCCAGTTCATTGAGCTCGGAATCCGTGATGATGGTGGCAATCTCGAGGATCGAATCACGATCCGGATCGAGGCCGGTCATTTCCAGGTCCATCCAGATCAGCCGTTGTTCTATCTGTTGTTCAGCCATACATTCTTGCCTTGGGAAAACTCTGAGTCTGCCGGGTCAGGGCACAGAAAGTTTGCGCCATGATCAGCACAGGTACAATAGGCCATATGATTTTCATTTCATTCTTTATGCCTCCATCAGGACTCGTGATTTGAAACGCGAAGCGCTGGTCCGGGTTTCCTATGGCAGCCAGGGAGTTGTCGAACTGCAGGACGGCAGCCAAATCGACTGCAAGTACCGCCGCTCGGTCGGCCGGCCCTATTGCGGTGATCACGTGATAATCGAAAGCCCCTCTGATCATTCGACGGTAGTGAGCCGGATACTGCCCCGGCGCAATGAATTTGCCCGGGCAGACGCCAGGCAGCGCAAGCAGGTCGTCGCCGCCAACCTGGACCAGGTGCTGGTGATCGTGGCGCCGCGCCCCGAGCCCAGCCGGGACCTGGTCGAGCGCTACCTGGTCGCGGTTCACAGCCTGGGAATCCAGCCGGTGATTGTCCTGAACAAGGCTGAACTCATGGCCGAATCTCAAATTCAGCCGGAAAATCCCCTCGCACACCTGGACGATTACAGGCGCCTGGGTTATCAGGTCCTAGAGACATCCTGCAAGACCGCCCCCGGCATCGGCGCCCTCGAAAACGTTCTTCGCGACCGGATCAGCATCCTGGTGGGCCAGTCCGGAGTGGGCAAATCATCGCTTGCGAACTGCCTGATACCAGACCTGGAACTGCAGACCGGAGCACTGTCCCGCGTGACCGGCAAAGGAATACACACAACAACAACGACCATCATGTATAAGCTGCTTGGCGGCGGCAGACTGCTCGACTCACTGGGCGTGTGGGAATACGGCCTGTGGCAGATGGACCAGCCGGAGCTGGCGCGGGGATTTGTTGAATTTGCGCCTCTGCTGGGGCACTGCAAATTCAATGACTGCCAGCACAACAGCGAGCCCCAGTGTGCAGTCAGAGATGCCGCAGAAACCGGCAGCGTGGAATCCTGGCGTTATCAGTCTTACCTCAGGCTATTGCAACAGAGTGCTTAAAATTGCGTACTTCCAAGGCGTTACATGCTATATTTCACATTCTGTTCAAGAAAAACTGGAGACAGTGACATGACAAGGATGGTTCTGACGCTGATACTGGCACTCACCGCAGGTCTGGCCCAGTTCGGGCTGCTTTCGGCCGATGTACTGCTGATCGAAGAAGTACGACAGGCCGAACGCATGGATGTACCGGATAACGGAATGAACATGGACGCGGTTCGCGCCCGGTTCGGCGAACCTTCAAACAAGAACGCCGCGGTTGGCGATCCTCCAATCACACGCTGGGACTATGACAGCTGGAGTGTGTACTACGAGTACAGTCTGGTACTGTTCACGGTGCTGCACAGAGGCGCGGTGATCGACAAGAGCAGCGAAGTGATCGAAAAAAGCGATTTCCAATAAGCTTTTCCGGCATATTTGACCCTATAAGGCGTAATTGCCTCTTAAATAGAGCCTGACGCTGCC
>DAOWGA010000244.1 GCA_030637665.1 Lysobacterales bacterium
AAACCCATTTTTAACGCCGTTGATCAGGGAAAACCCGGTGACGTTTCATGTGCTGGGCATTTGTGCGGCACTGGCTATCACCAACTCGCTCACTTCCTCGCTGATCATGAGCGCGGCAATGACCATCGTGCTGGTCATTTCCAATGCAGCCATCAGCCTGATCCGGAAACACCTGCCCGGCAGCGTCCGGATGATCGTCCAGATCACAATTATTGCCTCTGCCGTTACCGTGATCGACCAGCTGCTGAGTGCGTTTTTGCCGGAAACGGCCAGGACCCTGAGCGTTTACATCAGCCTGATCGTGACCAATTGCATCGTGCTGGGGCGGGCCGAAGCCTGCGCGATGAAGCACGGCGTTGGCACCAGCATCCTGGACGCATTGGGTAACGGGCTTGGCTACAGCATCATCCTGGTCATCGTGGCGATCATCCGGGAGTTATTCGGGCGCGGCTCGCTGATGGGTTACCGGATCCTGGAGCTGGTGCAGGACGGGGGCTGGTTTCAGCCCAATGAAATGCTGTTACTTCCGCCCAGCGCGTTTTTCATCATTGGTTTCATGGTGTGGGTGGTCCGCAGTTGGAAACCCGAGCAAAGAGAGAGAGAGGAGTTTGAACCCATCCCGTTGCCCATGGAGGAAGAGCGATAACCCTTATGAGCAGTTTCATCGATATTTTCTTCCGCTCGGTTTTCCTGGAAAATCTGGCCCTGGCGTACTTCCTGGGCATGTGTACTTTCCTGGCGGTATCGAAAAAGATCAAGACCACCCTGGGCCTGGGGGCAGCCGTGATTATCGTGGAAGGCATCAGTGTGCCGCTAAACAACCTGATCTATAACCTGTTGTTGCGCGATGGCGCGCTCAGCTGGGCCGGGCTGGGACACCTGGATTTCAGTTTCCTGGGCCTGCTCAGCCAGATCGCGGTAATTGCCGCAATGATCCAGATACTGGAAATGGTTCTGAACCGGTTTTTCCCCGCCCTGTACAACACGCTGGGCATCTACCTGCCCCTGCTCACAGTGAACTGCGCCATTCTGGGCGCCTCGCTGTTCATGGTGCAGCGTGACTACAGTTTTGTAGAAAGCGTTGCTTACGGCCTGGGCGCGGGTTTTGGCTGGGCGCTGGCTATTGTCGCGCTGGCTGGCTTGCGCGAGAAAATGAAGTATTGCGATGTCCCGGACGGCCTGCAGGGCCTGGGAATCACGTTCATCACCACCGGCCTGATTTCGCTTGCCTTCATGGGCATCGCAGGCATTCAATTGTAGGGAGGCGGCAGGGCGCAAACCCGAAAAGATCCGATGCAGGAAATTTTACTCAGCGTACTTTTGTTCACCGGCATCCTGTTGGTGCTGACGCTGCTGATCCTGTGGGTCAGGGCCCGGCTGGTACCGCAGGGCGATGTGCACATCCTGGTCAACGATGAACTGACTCTCACCGTACCAGCTGGCGGCCGTCTGCTCGGAACCCTGGCCGATGCAGGTATTTTCGCGCCTTCGGCCTGTGGCGGTGGTGGGACCTGCGGGCAGTGCCGGGTTAAGGTGCTGGACGGTGGCGGTTCATTGCTGCCCACAGAAGCATCATTGATATCGAAACGGGAGGCGGCACAGGGAGAACGTCTGGCCTGCCAGGTAGCCGTAGCCCAGGATCTGAAAATCCGGGTGCCTGAAGCGGTGTTTGGCGTGAAGCAGTGGCAGTGCGCCGTCCGCTCCAATGATAATGTCGCCACGTTTATCAAGGAACTGGTGCTGGAACTTCCACCGGGGGCGACGCTCGATTTCCAGGCTGGCGGCTATATCCAGATCGAGTGCCCGGCCCATGAATTGAGTTACTCGACCTTTGATGTCCAGGGCGAATACCGGGAAGACTGGGAGCGATTCGGCCTGTTGGAACTGGAATCCGTTGTGAAACACCCGACCATGCGAGCTTATTCCATGGCCAATTACCCGCAAGAAAACGAGATCATCATGCTCAATGTACGCATCGCCACGCCACCGCCCAATGCGCTTGGCAAGGTGCCGCCAGGCGTGATGTCCTCCTTCATTTTCAATCTGAAGCCGGGTGACCGGGTATCGGTTTCCGGGCCCTACGGTGAGTTTTTTGCGAAAGACACGGGTGCGGAAATGGTCTTCATTGGTGGTGGAGCGGGCATGGCGCCGATGCGCTCACACATTTTCGACCAGCTCAAGCGCTTGCACAGCGATCGTAAAATCACCTTCTGGTACGGCGCGCGCAGTCTGCGCGAGGCATTTTACGTGAAAGAGTTTGACCAACTGGCTGCCAGCCATCCCAATTTCAGCTGGAACCTCGCCCTGTCAGATCCCCTGCCTGAAGACAATTGGTCGGGCCCGGTCGGCTTTATCCATGAAGTGCTGTTCGATCAGCATCTGAGGGATCACCCGGCGCCGGAAGACTGCGAATATTACATGTGCGGCCCGCCCCTGATGATTAGCGCCGTCACCCGCTTGCTCGATGACCTGGGTGTGCCGGAAGAGAACGTGTTATTCGATGATTTTGGGAATTGAGGAAATGACAACGTTTATTGGAACCCTGCTTGTGTTTGGTCTGTGCTGCCTGCTGATGAGTATCGGTCTCTTACTGGCCGGCAGGCCGCTGCAAGGTGGTTGCGGGAAGAAGGCGCCGGGAACGCCCCGCTGCGGGAATTGCCCGCGGCGGCGCGTGGCCGTTAGCGATACTGAAGGAGAATCCCGATGAGGAAACCCATGCTGGTCAAGGACTTTATGACCAAGGACGTCATTACGCTTGACCCTGAAATGGAAATACTGCACGCGGTGCGCATCCTGAGAGAAACTAATATATCAGGCGCCCCGATTCTGGATGAGCACGGCCGGCTGGCCGGTATGCTGACTGAGCGGGACTGCATGCATGTTGCCCTGCACGCCGGTTATCACGGCATGCCTGGTGGCCTGGTCAAGGACTATATGAGCGTGAATCCACAGTTCATATCGCCCGATGAAAGTATCCTGGAGCTGGCGCAGTTATTCATCGATGGGCGCTTCCACCGCTACCCCGTGGTAGACAACGGCCGCCTGATTGGCATAATC
>DAOWGA010000067.1 GCA_030637665.1 Lysobacterales bacterium
ACATCTTCTTCGGCCGCGCAGGCACCGAAGCGGTCATCTTCCTCCCAGTTCTTCATGAACATCCCGCAGACCGAGTGACCCTGTTCCTGTAGCAGCAATGCCGAAACAGAGGAATCCACGCCGCCTGACATGGCAACCATGATCTTTTCCCCTGCTTCTGGCTGGTATTTCATGTGTATCTAGATGGGGTCAAACCGTCAAAGCAAAAGTAGAAGAATGAGCGGTCGTCAGAAGGATCTGAGAGACACACGGTTCGGCTGCGCAGAATCAGCAGCCACTATCAGATTCGATATCTTTGCTATAAAATCAAGGCATGGGACAGGATCTGGAATCACAAAGAGATCAGGGCATAGCTCTGGAGGAAGCACGGCCGGAGGTCATGCTGCCGCCCATGTACCGGGTTATCCTGCTCAATGACGATTACACACCGATGGACTTCGTCATCGAGATACTGAAGGTCTTTTTCGGCATGAGTCATGACCGCGCAACGCAGGTCATGCTGCATGTACATACGCGGGGCAAAGGCGTTTGTGGCGTGTTTACTTTCGAAATCGCCGAAACCAAGGTGGTCCAGGTCAACGAATATTCGCTGCAAAATGACCATCCACTCAAATGCACCATGGAGAAGACTTGAAACCATATCCTGGCCGGTTGGTCTGATAACAAAGCAGCTATCCAGAATTAACGGGTTTCACAAAGAGAGGAACGGAAGCCATGTTCAGTAAGGAACTTGAACTGTCCATCAGCCAGGCCTACCAGTCAGCGCGGGAGAGTCGCCATGAGTTTCTCACCGTCGAGCACATGCTGCTCGCATTACTGGACAATGCGTCTGCACTCGGTGTTCTCAGCGCCTGTGGCGTAGATGCGGCTTCGCTCGAAAAAGAAATCCGGAAAGTCCTTGAAGACACGGTACCGTACCTGGCCGACGATGACAGCCGCGACACGCAGCCGACCATTGGCTTTCAGCGCGTGCTGCAACGAGCCCTGTATCACGTGCAATCAGCCGGTAAAGACGAAGTACTTGGCGCCAATGTGCTGGTGGCCATTTTCAGCGAGAAAGATTCCTACGCCAATTACCTGCTGAACCGGCACGATGTCACCCGGCTGGATGTCATCAACTATATTTCCCATGGCATCAGCAAAATCGAGGGCGAGGCGGACTCTGCTGAACCGGATGCTTCTGTGCTGGAAGCGGAAGAGCAGGGTGGCGAGCAAAAATCCAGCGCCCTGGAGCAATTCACCACGAACCTCAATCAGAAGGCTCGTGAGGACTCGATCGATCCCCTGATCGGCCGTGAAAAAGAAATTGAACGAACCGTGCAGGTACTGTGCCGGCGGCGCAAAAACAATCCGCTTTACGTGGGTGAAGCCGGGGTCGGCAAAACGGCCATGGCGGAAGGCCTCGCCTTGCGCATTGTGAACAGGGAAGTCCCTGAAATTCTGGAAGATGCCAACATTTACGCGCTCGATCTGGGTTCGTTGCTGGCCGGCACCAAGTATCGCGGTGATTTTGAGAAGCGCCTGAAAGCGGTCATTAACGAGTTGAAAGCTATAGCCGGAGCGATACTGTTTATCGATGAGATTCATACCATCATCGGCGCCGGTGCGGCCTCGGGTGGCGTTATGGACGCTTCCAACCTGATCAAGCCTGTGCTCGCTTCGGGAGACCTTCGCTGCATCGGCTCAACCACCTTTCAGGAATTCCGTGGCGTGTTCGAAAAGGATCGAGCTTTGGCCAGGCGCTTCCAGAAGATTGATATTAGCGAACCCAGTGTCAGTGAGACCATCGAAATTCTCAAGGGCTTGAGAAGCCGTTTTGAAGACCACCATCAAGTCAAGTACTCGAATGAGGCCCTGGTGACCGCGGCAGAGCTTTCGGCGCGGCATATTAACGACCGCTTTTTGCCGGATAAAGCGATTGACGTCATAGACGAAGCCGGGGCCCGGCAGCGAATGGCGCCGGAAGGTCAACGCAAGGAACTGCTGGACGAACACGATATCGAGCAAATCGTCGCGAGTATGGCCCGCATTCCCGCCAAGCAGGTATCGCGCTCCGACCGGGATGCACTGAAAAACCTGGAGCGTGACCTCAAGCTGGTTGTTTTCGGCCAGGACGAGGCGATTGGCGCGCTGTCAGCAGCCATCAAAATGACCCGGGCAGGCCTGGGCGAAGATGAAAAACCCATTGGATCCTTCCTTTTCTCCGGCCCCACCGGCGTAGGCAAGACCGAAGTGACCCGCCAACTGGCCCTGACCATGGGTATCGAACTGACCCGTTTCGATATGTCGGAATACATGGAAGCACATTCCGTGTCGCGTATGGTCGGCGCACCTCCGGGATACGTCGGTTTTGACCAGGGCGGCTTGTTGACCGAGGCGGTGACCAGGAATCCCCACGCAGTGCTGCTGATGGATGAGATAGAAAAAGCGCACCCGGATGTCTTCAATATTCTGCTGCAGGTGATGGATCACGGTAAATTGACCGACGCCAACGGCCGCGAAGCTGATTTTCGCAACGTGATTCTGGTGATGACTACAAACGCCGGTGCTCAACAAAGCGCACGGCGTTCAATCGGTTTTGCTGAACAGGATCACTCTTCCGATTCACTGGAGGTCATCCGCAAGACTTTTTCACCGGAATTTCGCAATCGCCTGGATGCGATTATCAACTTCAAAGCGCTCGATATGCCGGTGGTGCTCATGGTGGTCGACAAGTTCATCATGGAACTGGAAGAGCAACTGGCCCTGAAAGATGTCAATATCACCATCACCCGTGCTGCTCGGGAGTGGCTGGCCGTGAAAGGATTCGATCCGAAGATGGGCGCCAGACCAATGAAACGAGTGATACAGGAACAGATCAAACGGCCACTGGCGGATGATTTGCTGTTCGGCAAACTGGCTGATGGGGGTGAAGTAGAAGTTGATGCCCCCGCTGAGGAGGGCCGCGAACTGAAACTGACTGTGTCGGCTAAAAAATCCGAGCCACGGGCCTTGCCGGCTTCTGCCGACTGAAGACCGCTTCTTTTTACTTTGTTCTGTAGGTGATCCTTCCTTTCGACAGGTCGTAAGGAGTCAACTCGACCTTGACCTTATCGCCTGTGAGGATGCGGATGTAATGCTTGCGCATGCGCCCGGAGATATGGGCTGTCACAACATGCCCGTTTTCCAGCTCAACTCTGAACATGGTATTGGGCAGTGTTTCCTTCACTACACCATCCATTTCAATTACGTCTTCTTTGGCCATAGGCCCTCGCCTGTTGTTTGGGAAGCGTATTGTGCCACCCTCAAAGACAGATCGAAAGCCTGATTGTCAGCCGTTTGCAAAATGTTGGTGATCAAATGAGGACGGTTGTTCGGATTTCTGACTTGAACCGGCCTGAAATTGGCTCTATGGTGTTGACACGCTTGGGGTTTCCCTTACAATACGCAGCCTCTGCGGGAATAGCTCAGTTGGTAGAGCACAACCTTGCCAAGGTTGGGGTCGCGAGTTCGAGTCTCGTTTCCCGCTCCAGATTTGAAAAGCCCAGTCCACATCGTGTGACCGGGCTTTTTTTCGGCCGCATGGCGGCCTCCTGCAATTATTGGGGCACGGTTACGGGTGTGCCGGCCAGTACATCCAGACGCAGCGTTTCATCATCCCGGCCCAGGTATTCCCAGCGCTGCAGCGCAATCGGCACATTGCCGTTCTGCATCAGGAAATCATGGAAATGTCGCAGTGAAAAATCATCACCCTGGTCCATCTTTGCGTCGGCCAGAAACTGCAATATTTGAAGTTTGCCCACCTGGTAGCTTATAGCCTGGCCAGGATTGAAGGCGAAAAAGACTGCTTCCCCGACTGCCGTTGCACGGTCCATGGGCACGGCGCGGGCAAGATAGTCACCCGCTTGTTCGATTGTGAAATCACCGACAGCCAGACGGATATCGATTTCCACCCGCAGGGCCCTTAGCCGCATGAAACTGTAGATGATCTCCCTGGAGCGTGGACTGAAGTCGAACAGACCGGCGCGTAGCAGGAGTTCTTCGACATAAAAAGCAATTCCCTCATTGGCGCCGGAATCGATATAGCGGCGGCGGATCGGGTTTGGGTTGGCCCAGGACAAAGCCAGTTGAAAATAGTGGCCGGGAACGCCCTCGTGGATAATCAGGGGACGTGGGTCGCGCGCTGCAGACAGCTGGAAATAGGGTAAATCCGGCGCCGGTTCGCGGATATAGCGAAAGGCATCCTCGTCCAGTCGTGTCTCCGAACTCAGGTCATCGTTCACGCCCATGAAAGACAGCGGCTCCAGGTAGGCTGGCATCGGCCGGCTGCGATAGTGCATCAGCCAGTCAGGCACCGTCATCAGATTGTTGGACTCCAGAAATGCACGGATTTCATTCTCTTTCAGTAAACTGGCCCTGATTTGATGCTCAGCGTTCTCGAACAGGGGCATTTCAGGCAAATCACGATTCCGGTTCTGTTCAATCGCACCCAGAGCAACGGAACGGTTCCAGGCTTGTTGACCCTGCGCCAGGAGTTCATCCGGTGTATAGGGGATCAGTGCAACGTGACTGAGGAACCACTGGTAGTTATACGGCCCCAGGGCAAATGCCGTCTGCATGGTATCCAGCCGCGATTGAAGCCAATCAGAGTAGCCCTCCATTGCGGCAACTGCCGTTTTGGTAGCTTTTTGGAGGCGTTCTTCCAGTTCCGGTGGGAATTCAGTTTTCAGTGCCGTTTGCATGGCCATGAGTCGCTCATTTATGCCTTCCAGCGCCTCGATTGCCGCTTGCGCGAAAGGCCGGACGGCCTGGCCCAGGTTATCCTGTGCCGAGTTGACTGTCTGTGGAAAGTGTTCCAGGCGAAGCAGGATGTTTTCAGCTCGCTTGCCGGTCATGGGTGATGAAAGGATAAGCAGCTCAAACACGCTCCCGAGGGTCTGGTGTACGTAGAACAGCGGATTTCGATGCGGCGCTTTTAGAACGTCCAACTCCCAGTGCACCCGTTCAATGGCGGCTTCCAGGAGCTTTGCATCCACTTCATCTGTCAGAGTCCAGTTTTCCCTGTCCAACTGGCCGAGCGCATTGATGAAGGTGCGATAGCGCATCCGGTAATTGCTGAGAGCCTGCTGCGAAAAATCCGGAACCCAGCCATCCGGGCGCTCGACCCGCGGAATATCATCACCACTGACCGGTTGCTGGATTCGCCTCCACTCGAAAAACTCTGCTGCCAGTCCCTGCAGGGCCTGAGAGTGTTCTGTTTCTGATGCAAGCAGAGGCTGGCACAGAACCAGGAGAGAACAAAGTAGAAATAAAATCAGGTAACGCATTGTGCTCACCAGTCAGAAGCTGATAGTTTTTGCCTGTAACACAGGGCTTCTGTAGGAGCGAGCCATGCTCGCGAATGTGGGAGGCCGCCATGCGGCCGAAAAGATCTGTCGCGAGCATGGCTCGCTCCTACAGCTTTGAATATTGTGATACCTGGCTCGATAAAAAAAAAGCCCGGCAAAACCGGGCTTCTTCAGATCCTGCCTGAGCGGGATTATTTAATGGTTATTTCACGAACCAGGTATTCGCCTGTGATTTGACGCAGACTGGGGTAGTTCTTGGTAATTTCACGCGTGCGCTCGTCGTTGGCATCGCCCCAGGCTTTCTGGAATTTTGCGTATTCTTCCTTATTGGGTTCCAATTGGCTGTTGTCTGCAAACTTGGTCACCAGGAACAGGTTGACGTCGCCACTTTGCTCCAACTGGCTGCGAAAGATCGAAAAGCTTTCGATTTGCCCCAATTCAACCGCCACCTTGTTGGAAGCCACCCAGGTTTCCTTTAGGCCTTCGAGGTAGTCGTCGATCATATTGGGGTCGACCTTGATCAGTGTGATGTTCCAGAGCTCGGTGCTGGTGTCGTAATCTGTGAAGGGCTCAAGCTGAGCAAGAGCAGTTTGTGCAAAAAAAGTTAGCAATAAAGCAATGATTAAAAGTTTGAATCGCATGAATATCTCCTCGTTATGTTTTTGAATACGCCCTGCGGCGGGGCTCAATATAGCAGCAAACATGAGAATGTAAATCATTTCTCTTCGCAGAATCAGGTTCGAAAGGCTGTTAAAACGAGGTTTGCTGCGATCTGCGCTGGTTAAATTCCAACGCCAGATGTATTCTGAATTTCCGCAGCAGAGCATTCCATAAAGAACGAATGAAACGAAATCCAAATTCGCGGAAAGATTTCCGATGAACCCACTGGAATCCTTTCTAACCAGACAAGGGTTTGTCATGCTCGACGGGGCATTGGCAACCGAATTGGAGCGCCGGGGCGCGGACCTCGATGATGATCTCTGGTCAGCCAAAATCCTGATCACGGCGCCGGAAATGATTAACGAAGTCAGCTACAGCTACCTTCTTGCGGGCGCAGATATTATTGCGACAGCCACCTACCAGGCGAGTTTCGAAGGCTTCGAAAAAGCCGGAATCGATCGTTCGCAGGCAGCCAGCCTGATGCAACTGAGCGTAGACCTGGCTGTACTGACCAGGGAGACTTTCTGGTCCGAGCAGGACAATCGCCGGTTCAGATTGCGGCCTCTGGTGGCAGCATCAATCGGTCCCTATGGCGCCTGCCTGGCGGACGGCTCCGAATATCACGGGAATTATGGGCTGAACAAGCAACAACTGATCGATTTCCACCGGCCCCGGATGGCTGAATTGGCACATTCTGATGCCGACATCATGGCCTTTGAGACCATTCCGTCGATGCTGGAAGCAGAGGCTTTAATCGAACTATTGGAAGAATTTCCCGCCTGCAAGGCCTGGCTGAGTTTCAGTTGCAAGGATGAAACGCATGTCTGCCATGGTGAACCCTTTGCCGAGTGTGCCGCACTGGCAGACCAGGCAGAACAGATAATTGCTGTTGGGATCAACTGTTCCGCACCGGGACACGTGACCGCTTTGCTCGAAACTGCAGGAGCAGTGAAAAAACCTCTAATGGCTTATCCAAACAGCGGCGAAGTCTGGATAGCGAGTGAACACCGCTGGACAGGCGAGTCCTGCGACGCGATTGAGGCAATACAGTTGTATGATGCCGGCGCCCGGATGATTGGTGGATGTTGCCGCACAAGGCCGGATGATATTGCCCGAATGAGGGCGGAACTCTTTGCTCACCAGGAGTGAACCTCCAGGCAAAAGATCAGGTACTGTTGCGGAACCGGTGATCCGTTATCATATTGGCGGGAATTTGTGGGGCAATCTTTTGCCGGCAAGCATGGGTTTATTTTTTTCAATGATGGAGCGGCCAGTTAAAAGAATCGGTATTCAAATGGTAGCGACCTTTTGTGCAGGACTGCT
>DAOWGA010000200.1 GCA_030637665.1 Lysobacterales bacterium
GCATTCCATGACCAGACAGCAACCGGAAAATTGAACGCGGATATCACGCCCACGATACCAAAAGGATGCCATTGTTCGTACATCCGGTGTTGTGGTCTTTCCGAATGCATCGTGAAACCGTACAGCATGCGTGACTGGCCAAGGGCGAAGTCTCCGATGTCGATCATTTCCTGCACTTCACCGTCACCTTCTGCCTTGATTTTGCCCATCTCGAGGCTGACCAGGCTGCCGAGTGCGTCCTTGTTCCTGCGCAGGGCATCGGTGCACAGCCGAATGGCTTCACCGCGCTGTGGCGCCGGAACGCTGCGCCAGGCTTCAAATACCGAGCGGGCTGTGTCGATGACACGTTCATAATCCGCCGCAGATGCGCCGTAAACGCTGGCGATTACCTCTCCGTTGGCTGGGTTGATCGATTCGATTATCCCTGCGTCTTGCGTGGCGGACCATTCGCCGTTGCCGAAATATGCTCCGGAGTTGAAATCTTCGATTCCTAGGGTTTGCAGAAATTCCATGATGATTTTGACCTTTTGTGATCGCGTGGAAGTGAGTTCGGATATTTAGCTGCCCATTATCGCATCGCCCCCTGAATCTTGCACCCATGCTGGCGGCAAAAAATATGACATTTGATGGAACTACGGCATGCCGGCCCTGTCATATCGCACAGTGACTGATGTTGTGTGAATTGCTGGTGAAATTCGCCGACGAGGGTCTTGGCAAAACGGGCACCATGTTATGCTCAGCAGAGGGAGCCGACACGAATGACGGCGCTATGTAATCAACAGGCAAGTCTGGCCGTGCTGAAATCCCGGGATTATTCTCCCGGGCCGGAGCGAAAGGCCCACCGGGGAGAGACGGAGCGTGCGCGCATGAGCGAAGCACAGGTTGATCAGTTGCTGGTCGAAAGAGTGCAGAAAGGCGACAAGTACGCCTTCGACCTGCTAATCAACAAGTACCAGCATCGGATCGTGAGTCTGGTGTCGCGCTATGTGTCCGATCATGCCGAAGCCATGGACGTGGCGCAGGAAGCTTTTATCAAGGCCTACCGGGCCATTGGTAATTTCCGTGGTGACAGCGCTTTTTACACCTGGTTGTATCGAATCGCGATCAATACGGCGAAAAATTACCTGGTGGCACAGAAACGTCGACCACCTGCTTCGGATATTGATGCGACTGAAGCGGAACAATATGACATGGATAGCCGTCTCAAAGATAAAGGAACACCGGAAAATGAATTGATGCGCGACGAAATCAGTCGCACCGTTTATAAAACGATCGCGGAGCTACCGGAGGACCTGAGAACGGCCATTATGCTGCGCGAGATGGAAGGCATGAGTTACGAAGACATTGCACTCACAATGGACTGCCCTATCGGAACCGTCCGCTCCAGGATATTCCGGGCCCGGGAAGCCATTGATGAGAAATTGAGGCCCCTGGTAGATGGGATCTGAGGACTAAGCAGGTACGGTAAGAAAATGAGTGAAGAATCACGCGAACACCTTTCATCTCTGATGGATGGTGAGATCAGCAAGGAAACGGGCCGATTCCTGGTCCGGCGCCTTGGCTCCGACGACGAACTGCGCATGACATGGGCGCGATATCATCTCGTGCGCGACTGCCTGAGGCACCATGAAGGCAGCCTGGCTGGCCATGATCTCAAAAGCAAGGTTCAGCAGGCACTGGCTGATGATGCGCCACAACTCGCGCCACGCAGGTTTTCTACGGGCTGGCTGAAACCGGTTGCGGGAGTTGCCATCGCGGCTTCGGTTGCCTTGATGGCCATTGTGACGGTAGGCCCCGGCCAGAGTCCGGTCAACGGCCCGGCGGGTGAACTTGCTGAAAGCACCCAGCTGGAGTCATTTGTCAGTCCCAATAACGGCATCGCTCCGAGCCCGTATTCACAGCAGGTCAGCGCTTCGGGCGGGATGGGTGGCAGCAACCAGAGAATGAATTCCTACCTGCTTCGTCATTACCAGATAACCGGTTCCACGGGCGGCAAGGGTTTTGTCACCTTCGTGCCGATCGTGGTAACGCGGGCTGCACCACAGCAGAAAACAGAAAGTGAGGCGAGAGACGAGAAGGAAGTTCAGGAACACGGATCCGTAAGCTCGCAGAAATGAAGTCCGGCCCTGCCACAACAATTTTGGTGGCATTGCTGCTAGCTGCGTCGCTGCCTGCTGTAGCCGGCGCCAGCAAGGATACCAGCCACTGGTTGGAGCGGATGTCAGCCGCCATGAGCCAGATGACTTACCAGGGCACATTCGTCTACGTTCAGGGAGACGAAGATGAAACCATGAGAATCACGCATGTTTCGGACGAAGCAGGCGTGCGGGAACGCCTGGTTTCAGTTTCCGGAGCCCAGCGTGAAATCCTGCGGGATTCGAATGGCGTGCGGTGGGTTAAGGGTGATGATCATTCCGTGATGGAGGCCCCGTCATTTGGTCGCTCATTTTTCCCGGAAATTCCGTTGACGCCTTCTGATGAAGCCAGCATTTCCTACCGCTTCGAAGTCGGCAATACCGAACGCATCGCCGGTTATAGCGCCCGTAAAGTGAAAATTATTCCCAGGGATCATTATCGTTACGGTTACAACTTGTGGCTGGAGGAACGGTCCGCTTTGTTGCTGAAATGGGAATTACTCGATAGCAGGAACCAACGGCTGGCCAAGCTCATGTTTACCGAACTTCGCCTCGGTTCCGAGGTGGATATGAAGGAGTTGAAGTCCTCCAGCAAGTTGCAGGAATACAAGACCCTGGAGTCCGGCCTGCCCCCTGGGGGAAGTACTTCCCACAGCAAGCCAAAGTGGCAAGCCAATAATCTTCCTCCGGGGTTTCGCCTGACAGCCCACCGCTACTTTGGCAAGCAGGGTGAGGAATTATACGAACACCTGGTGTACAGCGATGGCCTTGCGGCGGTTTCGATCTATGTCGAGAGCATCCGTGAGGGGCAGCAGGATCAGGAAACCGGAATCAGCAAGATGGGGACGACGCACGCCTTTTCCCGGCAGGTCAACGACGTCCTGATCACCGTCGTGGGTGATGTGCCAGCGGCTACGGTGCAATCCATTGGAAAATCGGTCAAATTAAGAACGCCTTGAGGCTGCTTCGGTGGCCATTCAAAAATGATTGAACAGCAAGGCCAGGTAATAGCGGTATCGGGTCATCTCGCCAGCGTGCGGCTTGGCGGCAACTCCGGCTGCCCGGCCTGTGATGCCGGGAAGGGTTGTGGCGCCGGTATATTCGGCCGTCTGCTGCAACGAAAGCCGACGGTTCTGGACTTTGAAAACGTGATAGATGCCCGGGTCGGACAGCCGGTCGTAGTAGGGCTGCC
>DAOWGA010000055.1 GCA_030637665.1 Lysobacterales bacterium
GTGCTGACTGATCAGAACCTCGCCCAGTCCCGTGTCTTGATTCCAAAACCCGAATACCAATTGCCTGCAATCCCACAGCGGATAAAAGCAGAGCCGGGCGAGAATTATCAGCGTTACCAGCTCACGGACAGCGGAATTTCCCCGATGGCCATTCCGGGCACTCCTTCCACAATGTACGTGGCCGATGGCCTGGAACACTGCGAAAGCGGAAAACCGTCCGGTGCCGCTGCAGATCACCAGTCTCAGCTCGACAAGCGGTCGCGTAAAATCCATGACTTCGATTTTGGTGATCTCTGGGCCGACACCAGCGGCAAGGGCGAAACCGCAATCATCACCTGGGGCTCGAGCACGGCTGTCGTGCGTGAAGCCGCCAGCCGCTTGCGGTTGGCCGGCCACGAGCTAAAAGTGATTGCATTGCGGCTGTTACTGCCGGCCAGTCCGGACAAGCTCGCCGCAGAAATGCTTGGTGTCAGGCGCGCGCTGATCGTTGAACAAAGCCACTCCCGGCAATTTCATCTTTATCTGCGTGCCTATTACGAGATCGACGCGGATGTCAGGACGTTTGCCCGGCCCGGGCCACTGCCGATCAGCCCCGGGGAAATCGTGGAACAGATCGAGAACTGGAGTTGAGCATGAACCAGTCAAACGCCCCCATACAAATCAAGCCAAAAGACTACAAATCCGCTATCAAGCCGGTATGGTGCCCCGGCTGCGGAGACTTCGCGGTACTCAACGCCATCACCAAGGCCTTGGCATTCCTTGAATTACCCAAAGAGGACGTGGCCTTGATTTCCGGCATCGGTTGCTCTTCCCGCATTGCCGCATACACCAGTGTTTACGGCTTCCATGGCGTGCACGGCCGTGCGCTGGCCCTGGCGGCTGGTCTGAAAGCAGCCCGAGAAGACCTGACTGTGTTGGTGGCCGGCGGCGATGGCGACGGACTTTCCATCGGCGGCAACCACTTCATCCACGCCTGCCGCCGGAATATGGACATGACTTACATCATCATGGACAACAGGGTCTATGGCATGACCAAGGGGCAGGCATCGCCCACCACGGCACCCGACTGGGGCGACAGCAAGCTGACTCCGGGCGGTACCGGCATCCGGCCGTTCCAGCCGGCCGGGCTGGCGCTGAGCGCCGGCGCTTCATTTATCGCCCGCGGTTTTACCGGCGACCCGAATGGTCTCGCACGCATGCTGGTTGCCGCCATCGAGCACCCGGGCTTCTCTTTTATACAGGTGCTTAGTCCCTGTCCCACCTTCCGCCCCGAACAGATGAACTGGAAGCACCACGTGCAGGCCTTCGAAGAAGAGACAAGCAGCGATCCCTTACTGGCGGCGCAACGCATACAGGCTGACGACGGTATGAGTACCGGCATTATTTACCAGGAAGACGTGCCGGTCTTTCAGCCCGGAAATGGGGGTGCTCCGGGCGATGCGGTACGCTTCGAAAGCGAGTTTGAAATATGAACCTTACACAGAAAATCACCAGTCTCGACACCTTCCTCGCCTATTCCATTGCACTGGAGGAAGAGGCGGCCGACCGGCATGATGAACTGGCCGATATGCTCGACGTGCACAACAATCCGGGTGTTGCGGCCACTTTCCGTAAGCTGGCGCACTACAGCCGCCTGCATGCGCAGGAAATCAGAGATCATTCAAAAGGGCGCAGCTTGCCCGTGATCGCACCCTGGGATTTCGACTGGGAAAACATGGAAGGACCGGAGACGGCTGACATTGGTGCTGTGAATTATTTGATGAACACCGCCCAGGCCCTGCAAATTGCCATGGGTAACGAGCAGAGGGCGCATGATTTTTACTATCAGTTCAGCCAGCAGAGCCAGGACCCGGAAATCAGGGCTATGGCCGGTGAATTTGCGGAAGAGGAAAAGGAGCACCTGGATCTGCTGAAAATGTGGATGGACAGCACGGACGAATCCGTAGACGAGCAAGTTTACGATCCGGATCCTGCACATATGCCGGAATGAGCGGATGCTTCTGCGGGAGGCGGAATTAACGTCGCATTTCCCTGTTGATTTGGGTGCTTTGGTGTATGCTCATTTTACAGTTGCCACGCAATAAACTGAGGAGAAGTTATGACGTGTAAGTTGATAATGACTTTATTATCAGAGAGTCAGGAAGGGAATTGTGGCGAGGACTGGAAATATGAGGTGAATGTCAAAGTATTCAGTGAAGGATTGAAGGGTGAAGGTACGATATCGGTGCCCAAGCATACACTGGATGCCGGCTCAGTACGGGTACCTTATGGCTCGCCAGAGCCACAGGTCATTTTAACTGGTGAATGCCTGACCGAGATGCTGATCAGGCTGAATCTGACCGCCACTGAAGTTGATCTGTTCGTGAATGATGTTGGAAAGGCGAGTATGGAGTTCAAGATGGAATGCCTGGGACCAGGAGCCGGCTCGGTCACCAAGGATGTTGAAATTGCCGCGGGCGTGCGCGAGTCTCCGGGGATTCTGAACAAGAACTCGGTGTTTACCGCAGGTGTCCGCTTCGAGTTGGTTTGTGACTAGCAGCCAGCCCCGATTGAGACAAAGCGTATCTGCGGTCCGATGAATAGCCTTCAGGTATTCATACCAGCAGCTACAATGGTTGCATGATTATTAGAGATCTGGTTAAAGATCAGCGCAAGCTGTTCTGGGTGTTGCATCTGGGCGGTTGGTTTGCGTGGGGACTGATTGTAAAGTATGGCTATACCAGGGTCCTTCTGGAGGGCACTGCACCGAATTATTTCCTGTATGTGATGACAATCACCGTGATCGGCATAGTGATCACGCTTGGACTGCGTCTGGTCTATCGCTACCTGTGGAACCGTCCCGCCTGGACCCAGGCGCTGGGATTTATTGCCGCTTGCGCCGGCGGCGGATTTCTCTGGTTGAAATCGCGCTCTTTTATCTACTACAACTGGATTGAGCATGCCAAGGACATGGACGCCTGGAAGGAGAAGGTGGGCGATGCAGCAGAACTGTATGAAAAAGTTTCCTATTTGAATTCTTTTCTCTCCAGTTGCACCATCATGGTGGCGTGGAGCGTGTTGTACTTTGCCATCAAGTATTATCAGATTTTCCAGGAAGTGCAGAAAAGCGCTCTGAAGTCGGCCGCTATGGCCCATGAAGCACAGCTGAAGATGCTTCGTTACCAGCTCAACCCGCACTTCCTGTTCAATACCCTGAACGCGATTTCAACGCTGGTGCTGGAGCAGCAGACCGAACTGGCGAACCGCATGGTCTCCAAGCTGTCCAGCTTCCTGCGTTATTCGCTGGACAATGACCCGATGCAGAAGATCACCCTGAAGCAGGAGTTGGCGGCGCTCAAATTGTACCTGGATATCGAAAAAGTCCGCTTCGAAGAACGCTTGACACTGGATCTGGATATCGGTGAGGAAGCAGCCAGCGCTTTGATCCCGAGCCTGTTGCTGCAGCCGCTGGTCGAAAATGCCATCAAGTACGGAATTGCCCGTTCTGAGGAGGGTGGTCACCTGCGTATAGCCGCCAGGGTATTTGCCGGCGACCTGTTGTTGGAACTCAGCGATGACGGGCCCGGAGTAGCACTGGTCGATGGGCAGATACCGGACGCCAATGGTGTGGGCTTGCGTAACACGCGCGAACGTTTGATGGAGCTTTATGGCAACCAGCATTCATTCCGTCTCAGCAAGACCGAACCGCATGGCCTGACAGTAAGCATCCGCATTCCCCATGAAACGGACAGTTGATCCAGGACAATTTCGCTCTTAAATTTTCGCTTACCCCCTTTTGAGCCTTGCGCAGTGACGTTAGAATGGAAGCGTAAGCTCATCTAACCGTTCACGAGGAAAATTTAATGTCCGATGTAACTTTAAAACCCGGTGTTGTCACCGGCGAGGGGTATAACACACTGGTTAATGCCGCCAAGGCAGGTGGTTATGCTTTGCCTGCGGTAAATGTCACTGGTACCAATACGATCAATGCCGTTATGGAAGCGGCAGCGAATGCCAATTCGGACATTATCATCCAGTTGTCTAATAGCGGTGCCCAGTTTTATGCCGGCAGGGGCATCGAAGATGTATTCAAAGCCAAGGTGATGGGAGCGGTGGCAGCCGCACAGCATGCCCACCTGCTGGCGGAGTACTACGGCATTTGCGTGGTCATGCACACCGACCATGCCAACAAGGCACTCATTCCCTGGATTGAAGCCATGCTGGTTGAAGGCGAGAAGTACTATGAACAACATGGTAAGCCACTGTACAGCTCGCATATGCTGGACTTGTCGGCTGATCCCATTGATTTCAACCTCAGTGAGTGCGCACGCATCCTCGAGCGCATGGCTAAACTGGATATGTCACTGGAGATTGAACTCGGGGTAACCGGGGGCGAAGAGGATGGTATTGGCAGTGATTTTGACGAAGGCGCCGACAACTCGAAGCTGTATACCCAACCGGCTGATGTGTTGCAGGCCTATAATCTGCTCAACCCCATCGGTCACTTTTCCGTTGCTGCTTCATTCGGCAACGTCCACGGCGTGTACAAGCCGGGCAACGTAAAGTTGCGACCGGAAATTCTGAAGAATTCCCAGACCCTGGTACAGCAGACGCATGGCACCGGCGACAATCCCCTGCACCTGGTTTTCCACGGTGGATCCGGCTCTGAGAAAGCGAAAATCACGGAAGCTGTGAGTTATGGCGTGTTTAAAATGAACATCGACACCGATACGCAGTTCGCATTTTCCGAACCCGTCGGGCAATTCGTAAACGAAAACCCAAAGGCGTTCCTGTACCAGGTTGACCCGGAAGATGGCACCCCGTACAAGAAGTTCTACGACCCCAGGAAATACCTGAGGCTGGGCGAAGAAGGCATTATCGCCCGCCTGCAGGAAGCCTGCGATGACCTGGGCTCCAAAGGCAGATCCA
>DAOWGA010000294.1 GCA_030637665.1 Lysobacterales bacterium
AACTGATCAAAGTGTTCGCCAATAACGTCTCAGGCAATCTTCCGGCCCTTGCCGGCGTTTACGCCGAGATAGCCCCGGATGCCGGCAGCAATACCGTTAACCAAGCCGTAGCCTACGCCAGGGAAATTGCCGCCGATTCAATCCTGGCTCTGGGTGGTGGCAGCGTCATGGACGCAGCGAAAGCGGTCAAGTACGCCCTGCATCACAGGCTCACCGACATCAAACAAGTCCTAGCGGCCGGTATTCGCCTGGAAACCAGTCCGCCGGCAGCACTCATGAGCATACCTCACATCGCGGTGCCCACGACAGCGGGAACCGGAGCGGAGGTAACCAACGGTGCAGTCATCCTAAACGAGGAAACTGGCATCAAGTGCGGCTTGGTGGTCCCGTTTATTGAGGCCGACCTGGCGGTGTTGGACGCGCAGTTGACCGTGGGCCTGCCGGCATCGCTCACCGCAGACACCGGTATGGACGCTCTGACCCACGCCATGGAGGTCATCGCGATGCCGGAGACAAACCAGTTCACCGATGCCCACGCGCTTAGCGCGATTTCAATTATTGATTCCGCGCTGCCACGTGTAATCCAGAACGGCCACGACCTAGATGCTCGCAGTGACATGTTGCAGGCCAGCACCATGGCCTGCAACGCACTGGTCAACAACCTGGGCCCCCTCCCGATTCACAACTGCGCCCATGCATTCGGAGCCCTCTTTCACATCCCCCACGGTCGCGCCAATGGTGTATTGTTGCCAATCGTTATGGAAACGCTACGGGAATTCTATCTTCCCAATGTCCGCCACCTGGCCCGCGGCTTCGGCTGGTTCACCGATTCCATGGACGATGGACAGGTTCTTGACAGGGTAATTGCACGGGTGCGGGAATTGCAGGAGTTGATCAGCATGCCAGCCGATTTTTCCGAGTACCAGGTGCGACTCGATGACCTGGAGCGCATCGTCGCGGCAGTTTCCAGCGACCCTGTGTCCATGTTCTATCGGATCGCTCCGGAACAGATCGCCTCAATCACGCGCAAGGCGATCGGAGTCCTGGAGTAGTTGGCCAAGCGCAATTCGGGGGATTCAAGATGAAGGCCGCGCTGGTCACACGGCTGGCCCGTGTTTTGGTGCGGCCAAGATTCAAGCCCGGGCTTAATATCGAGCGCACAAGGCGTCTGATCCAGAGTGTCTCCAAGCTAAGGCCATCGCTAAAACCCAGTCACTCAGATCGCCTGGCCGGCCTGCCGGCAAAGTGGTTTGTACCAGAGCAAGGCGGGGGTAAGAGGCTATTACTGTACCTGCACGGCGGCGGGTTTTTCCTCCCCGACCTGTATATCCACAGTCAGTTCTGCTGGCATATTGCCCGCCGTACCGGTCTTACCGTGGTAATGCCTGATTATCGACTCGCTCCGGAGTATCCATTCCCTGCAGCCGTGGACGACTGCCTTACCGCCTATCAGGAGTTGCGGGCCCTGGGCCATGAGGCGAAGGATATTTCCATCGGCGGCGACTCTGCCGGTGGCAACCTCGCGTTGGTCACCTTGCAGCGAATTCGCGATAACGGGCTACCCAGGCCAGCGATGGGGATTTGTCTCTCCCCGCTGGTGGACTTCCACTTTCACACCCCGGCGTTCAAGGAGAACGCTGAGTGCGACCCGGCATTCACACTGGAGGCCATCGACTTGGTTAAAGGCCTGTACTTGCCGGTACATGCTGATATTAATGATCCGCAACTGTCGCCACTGCGCGGTGACTTCACAGGGTTGCCTCCGCTGCGTTTTTTTGCGGGTGAAACAGAGCTGCTGCGGGACGACTCAGTGCTGGCAGCTGCGAGAGCGCGTGACCATGGTGTCGATGCGCTTGTTAAGGTCGAAAGGAATATGGCCCATGTCTATCCGCTGCTGAACTTTCTGCCCGAAGCTCGGCAGGCTCAGGAAGAGATCGTGGACTTTCTGTTACAGCAGGGCTGAATATTCCTGCCAGGACTTTTCGATGCACTCCGCGAAGAAGGCTGGATCGGGCATCATGTCGCGATCCGAGCACACGCCGAAATACAGCCTGCCGTTGTAACTGACCTGGCTGATGACCAGGCCCAGGGTATGTGCCAGCGGAGCAAAGCCATACAAACCACGCAGCTCGGCGCCACAGAAGTACAGCGGCTGCTGTGGCCCAGGTACATTGGTGATGACGAGATTGAACAGCTGGCCGATACTGTTGATCAGGCCGGTCTCGTAGAGCAAGGAGGATGTCCAGGACAGCAGCAGGGCCGGGATTTGTTTCGATAGTTCACCCAACTCCCGGGTACCGCTGGCTGCACTTTGGTCTTTGGCATTATTGGCGGAATCGTGCACGGCCTGCAGGCGCTCCAGAGGATCGGCGATAGGGGAGTGTATGGGTAGCTGGATCAGGGTGATTTCGTTTTCTGATACTTCCTGGCGTTGTGGTTTCAAGTTGACTGGCGCACTGGCGATCAGCGGCTCATCCGGCAGGTCTCCGTGTTTGTTCAGGTAGTGTCGCAGAGTGCCGCCACAGATGGCGACGATCACATCATTGAGCGTGGCGCCGTCCACCAGCTTGCGCATCCGGTTGCATTCGCCCAGGTCGAAGCTCTTGCCTTCCACG
>DAOWGA010000156.1 GCA_030637665.1 Lysobacterales bacterium
CCCGGTTCTGTTCTACAGTTCGCGGCTGCGCGCGTAGCAGCGAATTCATTTCATGCATCACTGAGAAAGCATATATCTAATTGGTTTTTATGGATAAATTGGTGGGCCGTGTAGGACTCGAACCTACGACCAATGGATTAAAAGTCCAGTGCTCTACCACCTGAGCTAACGGCCCCCGGGAAGAGGCGGAATTGTAGGGTAAATCTCTTTCTGGCTCAAGGGTTTTGGTGAAGATTCAGACGTAACGAGTCGGATCAGGAACTCCTGCAACGCTGAATCCTTCTTGACGGATCCTGCAGGAATCGCACACTCCACAAGCTCGCCCTTCCCCATTCGCCTGGTAACAGGAGACCGTGATGCCGTAATCGATACCCAATTCAATACCGCGGCGGATGATTTCTGCCTTGCTCAGGTCGATGAGCGGTGTGTGTATCGTCATATCTCTGCCTTCGACACCCGCCCGGGTAGCCAGCCGCGCCAGCTGCTGATAGGCGGCTATGAATTCCGGCCGGCAATCCGGGTAGCCTGAATAATCCACTGCATTCACACCAATAAATATGTCGTCCGCGCCCAGCACCTCGGCATAAGCCAGCGCCAGTGAAAGCATGATGGTATTGCGCGCGGGAACATAGGTAACCGGTATGCCGGTGGTTTCATTTTCCGGCACGTCAATGTCGGCGGTCAGTGCGGAACCTCCGATGGTTCGCAAATCCAGGGGCAGAATCTTCAGCGGTGCAGCGGCAGCCTCAGCAACCCTCTTTGCGGCATCCAGTTCAGAATAATGACGCTGGCCGTAATCCACGGAAAGCGCGTAGCAATCAAATCCACGGCTTTGGGCGATGGCCAGGGCTGTAACCGAGTCGAGACCTCCAGAGACGAGAACAACCGCTTTTTTCAATTTGTCCATATCTGTTTTTTCTGATTGCTATTTTCCAGGCACATCGCCCCACAAGATTTTGTGCAGCTGCAACTGGAAACGCACGGGTAACTGGTCTTCGAGTATCCAATCGGCCAGGTCCCTGGCTTCAACCTGCCCCCACACCGGAGAGAACAACAGGTCACAACAGGCATCCAGTTTGCGCTCGCGGACCTGCGCCCTGGCCCACTCGTAGTCCACACGGGAACAAAGGACAAACTTGATCTGGTCGTTTGAAGTGAGCTCGACGAGATTGGACCAGAGATTTTTTTCATCTTCACCGGACCCCGGTGTCTTCAAATCCATCACCCGGCTCACCCGCCGGTCTGCCTGGCTGATGTCTATGGCTCCGCTGGTTTCCAGGGACACCTGGAAACCCTGGTCACAGAGCATTCTCAAAAATTCCGGGCAACGCTTCTGCGCCAGTGGCTCACCGCCCGTCACACAAACATAAGGCGTCCCGTACTTGCGAATCTGCGTGAAGATTTCATCGAAGTGCATCCACTCTCCGCCGTAGAAAGCATATTCACTGTCACAATACACACAGCGCAATGGACACCCCGTCAAGCGAACGAATACCGTGGGCAAGCCAGCCTGCACGGCCTCTCCCTGCAGGGAATGGAAAATCTCGGTAATTTTCAGCATGCCCTCGCGGGACTCAGGAACACGTGGTTTGTCCAAAACTACCGCCATCGGGGTATTGTACTGAATCCCCGAGCCGTCAGATTGGGGTAATCCGGTGACTCAATAATGCCCTTCCATTCGCATGCTTCTAAGACGACTTTCGGCCAACCGGTCCAGCGTGGTGTCCGGGTAGCTTTGCTGCACCTGGGTCAGGGCTGCACGGGCGCTGTCCCATTGCTCCAGTTCGTAATGCGTGTAACCCACTTTCAACAATGCGTCCGGCACTTTGGAGCTTTCAGGATAGCGATCCATCAGGTCCTGGAATGCCTTCAGTGCGATATCGTAATTGCGTGTCACGTAATACGACTCCCCCAGCCAGTATTGCGCATTGTCCGCGTAATCGCTGCTGGGGTAAGCATCCAGGAATGACTGAAAGTCTTCCGCTGCGTCGGCATAACGCAATTCTTTGAGCGCCTGGAACGCCTGGTCATAAGCCGCCTTTTCCTCAGCGGCTGTTGCAGCGGCCGTCTTGACCTGGGCCTGCGGTTGCCCGATAGCGGTCACGGCAGACTGGGATTCCATCGGAGCGCGTACTTCGGGTGTGTCTTCTGCCACAGGACCCACGGTCGGTCTCTGTGAGGAGGCACTGCCTCGCGGCTGACCGGAGCTGGCCACGGGCTGGCTGTTGCGCATATCGGAAATGCGCTGGTCGAGGTCCAGATACTGGTCGCGCTGACGACGCTTCAGGTTCTCCAGTTCCCTGTCCTGCTCTTCCAGTTGTCCGCGCAAAGTACGAACTTCATCCTGCAATTCCTGCACCTGGATAACGAGATTTGCGGTCGCGGACAGATCTGACTCCTGCGCAGACACCGGGGCAGATGCAATGATGGCCAGCATGACGCTGGCCATCAGGGCCTTGTTGACAAGGTGTCGAGCCATGTTCATCGAGCCGTGTATACGACCTCCACGCGACGATTGAGTGACCAGCAATCTTCATCACTGACCCGGCAGGTCGGCCGTTCTTCGCCGTAACTGACGACGACCAACTGGCTGCCCCTGGCGCCCTGTGCGGACATCAGGCCCTGGACAGCATTACCACGGCGCTCGGCGAGGCCAAGGTTGTATTCACGAGTTCCACGCTCGTCTGCGTGACCTTCGAGCGTCACGCGGGCGCTGGAATGCGCTGCTGCGTACGCTGCGTGCGCAGAAACGATTCCGCGGTATTCCGGACGCACGGTGGATTTGTCAAAATCGAAATAGATGACGCGTTTCGACAGCAGACTTTCCGGGTTGTCGAAATTGCGTGAATCAGTGTAATCATGCGGATCCGGCGCGGGCGCTGTTTCCACTTCCGGCTTCGTAACTTCAGGTTCCGGAGTGGGCTCGGGTTCGGCCTTCGGAGTCGTCTGGCAGGCTGCCAAAGCCAGTGCAATCATCATTGCGAGAATCAATCGCCATGCGGTTTTCATCATTTCCTCCTGGTTTTTTATCATTGTGCCGTTCAATACGACATCGGTCTCTTAATTTCGGGTTTAGTCTACCTGATTACAGGTGACCATGCGGGCTCCCGAACGTCCCCTTCACTCAATATCAATCGCTGCCGCACACTGCCGTCTGCCGATACAGCGGATAACACGCCGCGGGTACCCTCGCGAGTCGCATATAAGACCATGCTGCCATTGGGTGCGAAGCTGGGTGATTCGTCCAGTACGCCGGGTGTAAGTATCGTAAATCGTTCAGTCTCAATATCCCAGATCGCTATACGATACTCGTTTCCTCTCCCGTACGCTACAGCTATTCTGCGGCTGTCCGGTGCGATGCTGGCCCTGGCGTTGTACTCGCCTTCCAGTGTGACCCTTTCCGGTGTTCCGCCGGTAGGCGCCATGCGGTAAATCTGCGGGCGGCCGCCCCGATCCGAGGTGAAGTAAATGTAGCGCCCGTCCGGCGACCACACGGGTTCTGTATCGATGGCCCAGTGTTGGGTCATTTGGGTGAGACGCCCCGTCGCCATTTCACGTATGTAGATCTCGGGGTTGCCGGTACGGGACAGGGTCAAAGCCATTTTGCGGCCATCCGGTGAAAATGAAGGCGCACCGTTAATGCCTTTCCCGCTCGAAATCAATTCGCGTGACCCGGTCGATACATCCTGCATGTAAATGGCTGAATTGCCTTTTTCGAATGACACATAGGCCAGCTTCTTTCCATCAGGAGACCAGGCAGGGGACAGCAACGGTTCCGGTGAGCCTACGACCGACTGCGGTCCAAAGCCGTCTGCATCCGCAACCACCAGTTCATAGCGCATATCTGGCCCGAGGCCGATGGCCGTTATATAGGCAATGCGGGTCGAAAATGCCCCGGGAACACCAGTCAGGGCTTCGTAAATGGCATCAGCCACCCGGTGTGCGCCAAAACGCAGATCACCCGGGCCAACCGTAGTCACCTGCGACAGCATGCGCTCCCGGGTATGCACGTCGAACAACTGGTAAATCAGCTCATGCCCACTTCCGTCTGCAGGCGTGCGTACGCTGCCGACGACAATGTAATCGACTTTGAGCAGGCGCCAGGTGCCAAAGCGGATCGATTCTTCGTCAACCGGGTGCTCGACCATGTCCGCCGTTTCCATCGGGTCGAACAGGCCGGAACGGTAGAGGTCACCTGAAATGACATCGTCCACACTGGTGCCGGGCGGAGGACCTGCCTCCTGCCACTGGAACGGAACAATCGCAATCGGCAGTGCGCTGGGGTTTCCGCTGATGATTTCGATTTCGAGCTGCGCGTATGTAGTCTGAGCCGCCAGCAGCGTCACGACAAGGAGTAGTAGTTTTTTCACGTTATAAGTCACCATCAAAGATAAAAATGAAGTCAATCTCTCTCTGGAACACGTCTTCAAAACCGCGATACGGCAGCGAACCGCCCCGCTCGACCGCCGCAACGATCGATCGCCGTGTCGCTTCGTCGCCGTTACAGGCGCCTGCTATTGCTGCCGAGATCACCTCACCTCCAGGGATCTGAACAATTTTCAACTTACACCTCAAGCCCGGTTGCGCGGTTGGCGGGCGTAACCAGTTCTGGGTGACAAAAGACTGAATGGCAGAATGGTAGCTGTCGCTGAGCGTTGCCAGCTGCCCGGCTCTGAAATCTCGTTCTTCTGCCTGCAGTTGTTTTTGCAGGGCTGCCTCTTCCAACCTGCGGCGCTGTTCCCTGGCCTCATCCTGGCGTTTTGCCTCCAGCTGCTTGAGTCGATCCTCTTCCAGTTTTCTCTGCTTTTCGGCGTCTTCCCGCTGCTTGCGCAGCTTATCGAGTTCGCGCTGTTGCTGCAGCCGTTCTTCCTCCAGCTTGCGCTCGCGTTCCATTCGCAGCTTCTGGAGTTTGTCCTGGGCTGCGCGTTTGCGCTGAGCCTCAAGCTCCAGTTGGCGCTGTTTTTCTGCTTCCAGTTCACGCTTTTGTTTCTGCTCCTGCTCCCGCTTGCGTTGCTCCTCCAGCCGCTCTGTACGTTGCTGGCGTAATTGTTCGCGTTCCACCGCCTGCCTGGCTTCTTCGCGCTGCTGACGAATTTTGCTGGTGTCCACGATCACAGCTTCAATCGTCAGCCCCAGATTGAGCGGCTTGCGGAATGGCTGCCAATTCATCGTGCCCAGCACCACCAGGGCAGCCATCAATGCGTGTACGCCGATCGCGAGGCCAAATGCCCTCGATTGCGCGCTGAATTCCTGCCAGGAAAACACGCGGCTACTCCGGGTTCGCCCCCGCTTCCGGGACGGTATCGAGTGGGTCGCTCATCAGACCCACCTTGGTCACACCGGCTTTTTGCAACAGCACCATTGCGTTGTATACCTCCCCGTAATCGACCCGCTCATCACCACCCACAAGCACCTGGATATCGGGATTGCGCCGCACAATGGCGGAGACCGTCGCAACCAGGGTTTCGGCATCGATCAGGCCGCTGGTCGTACCGTCCAGGTCACCACCCGCATTCAGATAAAGATCTCCATTTTGCAAGACGGTGATCACCAGGGGCTCATCGTTTTGTTCCGTATCCAGGGGCTCAGCATCCGCTTTGGGCAACTCCACCTCGACACCCAGGTTGAGCAGGGGCGCCGTGATCATGAATATCACCAACAGAACCAGCATCACGTCGATGTAGGGAACAACGTTGATTTCGGCCATGGGCCGGCGGCGTCCTTTGTAGGCTTCCACGGCAGCTCACTCCCCGGACAGTGCATGCGCCTGGCGCTGCAGGATGCTCGAAAATTCTTCTTTGAAGTTGTCGTAGCGCACTTCCAGGCGGTCGACCTGGTATGAAAAACGGTTGTATCCGATCACAGCGGGTATGGCTGCGAACAGGCCCATGGCCGTCGCCACCAGCGCTTCGGAAATTCCCGGCGCCACCATCGCGATGGTGGCCTGGTTGACATTGGCCAGCTGGTGGAAGGAAGTCATGATGCCCCACACGGTTCCAAACAGGCCAACGTATGGACTGGTGGAACCAACCGTGGCGAGGAAATTGAGGTGGTGCTCAAGGTCTTCGGTTTCCCGGGTCAAGGCGATGCGCATCGCGCGCTGAGAGCCTTCGACCATGGCATTGGGTGACATTCGACTCTGCTCCCTCATGCGCAGGAACTCGGCAAAGCCGGCATCGAAAATTCTTTCCATACCCCTGGTGATGCGGTGAGCGCCGGTGATGCCCTCATGCAATTGAGTCAGGTCTGTTCCCGACCAGAAGCGTTCTTCAAAGGTATCGGCTGCCTTTCCGGCTTTGGCCAGGATCTGGCGTTTGCGGAAAATGACCATCCATGATGCTACCGAGGCTGCCAGAAGCAGAGCCATCACGCCTTTCACCAGCCAACTGGCCTCCATGACCAGTTGCCAGATCTGTAATTCGTTTTGCATTAATCCAACTCCGCCTTGATCCATGCCGGCATCCGCGCCGGTTTCAAACTGTCAGCGTGCAACATCACCGCGCTCAGCTCAGCTGTCGCGATCAGCACGCCATCCTCTTTTCTCGTGATCTGCTGCCGAAAACCCTGCCGCACGCCCTTAATCCAGGTCACTTCAGCCGTCACCAGCAACTCATCATCGAGTTTTGCGGCCTGCCTGAAGCGGGCATTGATATCCAGCACGACCCATATCAGCTTGTGGACCTGCTTTAATTCGGTCATCGACAGGCCACGTGCACGCATCATTTCCGTTCTGGCCCGTTCGAAAAAATTGAGGTAACGCGAGTGGTACACCACGCCGCCGGCATCCGTGTCCTCAAAATACACTCTTACAGGCCAGACAAATGGCACAGTGTTAAGTTCACTCATTTATTTACAGGCCTTAATAGAACGCCCAAATCCCCAAAAAGGGTTACAAATTATTTCTGCTTTTGTTTCTCAAACAGGTCGCCACGCGGTTCAGCAGATTGACTCAGTCCAAAATGGCGATAGGCTTTGGCTGTCACCATGCGCCCCCGGGCTGTTCGCGACATATAACCCTGTTGGATCAGGAAAGGCTCCAACACGTCTTCAACGGTGCCGCGTTCTTCCGACAGGGCTGCGGCGATACTGTCAACGCCGACCGGCCCGCCATCGAAATTCTCGATTATCATCATCAGCAGGCGGCGGTCCATGGTATCAAAACCCCGCTGATCCACCTGCAACAACTCCATCGCGTCCACCGCGATTGCCTCGTTGATGAAACCATCGCCCTTGACCTCGGCATAGTCCCGAACCCGGCGCAACAGTCGGTTGGCAACCCGGGGCGTGCCCCGCGAACGGCTCGCGATTTCCATAGCTCCATCATTATCAATAACAATCTGCAGAATTCCTGCAGATCGTGTGACGATCCGGGACAATTCTTCGGGACTGTAGAATTCCAGCCGCTCGACAATACCGAAACGGTCACGCAGCGGCGAGGTCAAAAGCCCCGCCCTGGTGGTGGCTCCCACCAGGGTAAACCGGGGCAATTCCAACTTGATGGAACGGGCCGCCGGCCCTTCGCCGATCATGATGTCTATCTGGAAATCTTCCAGCGCCGGGTATAGCACCTCCTCGACCACAGGTGAGAGGCGATGTATCTCGTCGACGAACAGAACATCGTTGTCCTGCAGGTTGGTCAGCAAGGCAGCCAGGTCGCCAGCCCGCTCCAGTACGGGGCCCGAAGTTTGACGAAGGTTGACGCCCATTTCGTTGGCAATCACGTGAGCCAGCGTTGTTTTGCCCAGGCCCGGGGGGCCGAAAATCAGGACGTGATCCAGCGCGTCTGTACGGCGCCTGGCGGCTTCGATAAAAATCCCGAGTTTCTCACGCATGGCCGGCTGGCCAATGTATTCGTCCATGGTCCTGGGCCGAAGACTGACCTCCGCGACCAGGTCTTCGCTGATGTCCTCAGGGGATATGACGCGTTCTTCTTCGTTCATCAGTGTTTAACCATGGATTGCAGCGCGCGGCGGATGATTTCTTCTGCTTCCATGTCCGGCTGTGCAGCGTTTCGCACCATGTGGTTCACTTCCTGTGGCTTGTAACCCAGTGCGGTCAGGGCGTGGGTGGCCTCGCTGACCGCATCCCCGGGCAGCGCCGTTCCGGAGCGTGGCGCCATACCACCGCCGACCGGTATGCTGTCCAGCTTGTCACGTAGCTCGATGATGATTCGCTCGGCGGTTTTTTTACCGATGCCCGGCAGCCGGGTGAGCGAAGCTGCATCACTCTCGGCCACGTAACGCGCCAGTTCATCACCGCTGGCGCCGGAAAGAATGGTCAGGGCCAGCTTCGCCCCGATACCGCTGATTTTCAACAATTGCCGGAACAGGGTGCGTTCGGCTTCGCTGGAAAAACCATAGAGCGTGTGGCTGTCGTCTTTCACCGACAGGTGGGTGAGGATGACCACCGGCTGTCCGGTTTCCGGCAGATCGTAAAAAACCGTGAGCGGCGCTTCCACTTCGTAACCGACGCCGGCGACGTCGATAACCATGAGTGGTGGCTGCTTGTGGATCAGGATTCCGGCCAGGCGTGCAATCATGATTTTTGCATTCTTTGCATGCGATTGACTGTCTGTTGCGTATGCTGGTGACATAATGCCACAGCCAGTGCGTCGGCGGCGTCCTCGGTCGGTGTATCCTTCAACTGCAACAATACGCCAACCATATGCTGCACTTGCACCTTGTCCGCGCCGCCGCGTCCGACGATGGCCTGCTTGACCGACCGGGGTGAATACTCGGCAACCGGCAGACCCAAAGAAATGGCGGCGCACATCGCCGCCCCCACGGCCTGCCCAAGCTTCAGGGCAGAACCGGCGTTGTGGCTGACAAAGACCGTCTCGATGGCGACTTCCTGCGGCTGATGCTCGTTAATCAGGTCGCAGATTCCGGAGAAAATGATGCCCAGCCGCTCAGGAAACTCACCGCTGCCGGCCTTGATGACGCCGTGCCTGACGATCACGGACTGGTCGCCATTGACTTCGATGATGCCAAAGCCAGTCACCCTGGAACCGGGATCAATTCCCAGGATGCGCATATAATTTCATTTTTTTGGGCTCAGTCATAGGCCTCTTCAGGGATATCCGCGTTGGAATAAACCGCCTGGGCGTCGTCCAGGTCTTCCAGCACATCCAGGAACCTCAGCACCTTCTGTCCGGTCTCGACATCCAGTTCCACTTCGGTGCTGGCGCGCATGGTGATTTCGGCATTGGCCGGCGTGATATCTGCAGCTTCCATTGCATCGACCACCGCAGTGTAGGCTTCCGGCGTAGTGATGACCTCGATAGAGCCATCCTCTTCCGTGACGATATCGTCCGCGCCGGCATCCAGCGCCACTTCCAGGATCTCGTCTTCTGAAGTGCCCGGCTCAAAATTGAGTACGCCGATTTTACTGAACAGGTAAGAAACCGATCCATCGGTTCCCAGATTCCCGCCGTGCTTGGAAAATGCATGGCGAACCTCAGCCACGGTCCGGTTCCGGTTGTCGGTCAAACAATCGATCATCACCGCGACTCCGGCATGCGCATAACCTTCGTAGCGGATTTCCTCGTAATTAATTCCTTCCAGTTCACCCGCTGCTTTTTTGACGGTGCGCTCAATCGTGTCTTTGGGCATATTCGCCGCATTGGCCTTTTCCATGGCCAGGCGCAGACGCGGGTTCGCGTCCGGGTCGCTGCCCCCCGCCCTGGCGGCCACACTCAGCTCCCGGTTGATGCGCGTGAAGATTTTTCCACGCTTGGCGTCAACCGCTTTCTTGCGATGCTGGATGTTGGCCCATTTACTGTGTCCCGCCATGAGTCACTTTTCCTGTTTATGCATAACTAAACCATTAATTTTATCACGAAAGGCAAAAATAAAACCCGGTCAATTGACCGGGTTTTCCGGTTCGAAAAGTCCGCTTCGAAGGCAAGCTCCTGGCACTGCCGCAAAGAAAGAGGCCGGCAAA
>DAOWGA010000195.1 GCA_030637665.1 Lysobacterales bacterium
ATTATATGTTATTGTCCTTTCCCATTTTTCATTTACACTGAGGATCAAGTCTGGAACACAGGTTAATCCCATGACCAAACTGGCAATTGGCGTTTTACTCTGGAGCTTAATGCATTTCATCCCGGCCGCCGCGATTGGATTCCGCAAGAACCTGATCGCGAAGATGGGAGAAAACCCTTACAAGGGGATCTTCACGCTGCTGTTGGCGCTGTCCATCTACCTGATTATTTCCGGCTGGAAAGCCACGATTCCGGAGCTGGTTTACACGCCGCCGGCCTGGGGCAGATCCGCGACGGCCCTGTTGGTTCTGATCGGCATGATCCTGCTTCTGGCGCCTTACCCCGCCAACAATTTCAAACGAATCCTGCGCCACCCCCAACTGACCGGCCTGGCATGTTGGGGCGTGGGGCATTTACTGTCCAATGGCGAGGCGCGCTCGATCGTACTGTTCGGGGGCCTGGCGGCATGGGCGGTGATCGAGATGATGTTGCTGAATCGCCGCGATGGCGCCCGTACCGTACCCGAGCCTGCTCCGATAAAGAATGACATCATCCTGGTTATCTCCGGTATTGTGGTTTATGCGATCATCCTGTTTGCCCACCAGTGGCTGTTCGGCGTTTCACCCATCCATTGAGAGCGTGGATCCCTGACGAACCCACGGCGCGATGATCTCACCTTTTCGAACAGGCATTGTTCCGGTTTTGACATATCACAGCCAGAATATTGCCGGTAACGATTATGCATCGAACGACCAGCATGCACTGGCGTCCGATATCCAAACGATTATCGACAGCGGGATGCGCGTGCTGAATTTGTCCGATCTCGTTGACTGGATTACTGGAAAGCGCCCGGCGCGATTTGCCCGCAATGGCATTATATTAACTTGCGATGACGCACCGAAATTTGATTATGAGGGTGTTGTGTATCGCGATTTTGGACTGCAAACGAGTTTCCGATCCATTATTCAGCGACATGATGCCCACATCACCTGTTTCGCCATCGCTTCCCCGAAAGCACGCGCGGAAATAGGCGAAGACGCACTGGGTGATGCCGAACTCATGACGGACGCCTGGTGGCCTGATGCCGACAAGGCACGTTGGGCCTCAATTGAAAACCATGGCTGGGATCACTGTCATCCGGCGGTGAGTGAGCCGGTCGGCGATAGCAGGTCCTTTCTCGGCGTAGCGGATTACGCGACCTGCCGGCAACAGGTTCAACTTGCTGCGGATAGCATCGCGGCGGTGACAGGCAGGCGCCCAACCCTGTTTGCCTATCCTTTCGGCGAATCATCCGCTTATTTGCGAAATTCCTACTTACCGGATTTCGAAAATGAGCACGGTATGCAAGCAGCCGTCAGCACCGATGCCGGGTATGCTACGCGAGACAGCAATCGATGGAACATTCCGCGGTTTATCTGTGGCCGTGACTGGCATTCCCCCGATGGATTCCGGGCCATTCTCGATCACGCGAAACGGAGTTGGTAGTTATGTGGAAGCGCCTTTTCGGAAAGGCTGAATCGCCTTTTCAATTTTTCGATCCACCTGATCCTGTGAACGAATTTCCTCAGCTCGCAGCATTTTGGCAGACCACCGAAGTGTCCGGTGGCCGTTTCTTCATCAATAGTTTATTTAATCGAAATTTCACTTCAGATGCGCCGGATTTTGGCCACCATTGGGTTAGTTTCTATCGAGCCGACAGCGGTGAATACTGGCCCATTAATTACATTCACGCCAGGCAATATGGTCCGCTGATCCTTTGCGGCGGGGTCATAACAGACAGGGCGGCTGTCAAAATGATGAGCGGGGAACATCGCCAGGCGCTCCGCGAGGCTGGCGGATTATACTATGTCGCCATTCGCAACGTGGTTGCCATAATGGCCGATCAATGCGAAGCATTCATGGGCTATACCGGCGATGCGCATTCCCGCAAGGTGAGTGCTGCCGCAGGTTTTCGCGACACCGAGCATGCGCACCTGGTGGCTAATTTTCACCCATCTACATCACCAAAACGACAGGCCGAACTGATTCAGGCCGCCCACGAAATAGGCGGATTCTGAGTTTATTTCCCGCGGCCCTCACCCCAACTGGCCTCGATATACGGACGGAACAGTGCCGCTTCTTCGGTATCGGCAATCGAATCCAGAAAGGCATGCAACTCCGCGATGTCGATTTCACCGTTGTGCAGATCCATGGCCTTCTCAAAACAGCTTGAGAACGTTTCACTATAGGCGATCGCATCGGCATGCCTGTCCATATGCGATTGCAGGTCTTCACGGCGTTCATCACTCAGGCCCTTTGCGGCTACGATCTGCGTCCACGGACTGTTGCTGTGCTGTGCGAGCAGTTCAAAACCGGCGCGCTCGACATACAGAGCAAACTCCGCAGGATGGCAGAATTGATTTCGCCCTGCGTCCTTGCGATCGCCGGCGGCAAGCTGTGACCAGTTGCCTACTTCAAGTTCCCAGCGGCGCCAGCCTACGGGGTGGGCCAGGTTCCAGGTCTCAATGTAGATGACGCCTGCGGGCCGGATAATGCGATGAAGTTCACGCAAATAAAGGTACAGGTCTTCCTTGTCCATGTGGCAGAAAACGGCTACGGAGTATGCCTTGTCAAATGAGTCGTCGGCAAACACCCCATCGAAACTGGATCGCTCCAGTTGTTTAAAGTCGATATTCGTCAATCCGTCCAGGCGTTGTGCAGCGGCTTTTAGCATATTGGGTGAAATGTCGGAGCCGACCCATTGCTCACAACGTGGCGCGAGTTCCTTGCCGATGCGGCCCACGCCGCAACCGAGTTCCAGTACACGGTCTGTCGCCTGCAAATCCAGCGCATGCGCAACCTGGTTCGCGGTCCAGATTCCAGTGTGCTGAACCGTCAATTCATCGCTCGAGCCATCAACCGCGCGAATGGCGGCTTCGACCGTCTCGCTCTGACGGTCCCAAAAGTCCTGGTAAGACATGCTGTTCTCAACAGTGAAAAACGGCGACGAGCATACTGTATTTCCGCCTTGCTGGCGAGTAGGAAGAGTGAAAGATTTATGGGTTTTGTTCACAGTATTTTTGACATTTCACTCGACTATGCGGATAGTCACGCCAGGACTCGTTTAAACCGGAGAGAACACATGATCGGATATGTAACTGTTGGCACCAACGACCTGGAGCGTGCCGTTGCCTTCTACGACAAACTGTTTGCCATGATCGGCGCCGGCCGATTCATGGAGGAAGACAGCTTTGTGGCCTGGGCGACATCAGCAGACACGCCGGGTTTCGCGGCCACAAAGCCAAATGACGGTAATCCAGCCACAGTCGGCAACGGCATGATGGTGGCGCTGGCGGTCGATTCCAAAGAGAAAGTCCATGCGGTTTACGATAAAGCTATCGAGCTGGGCGGTACCGACGAAGGCCCCCCGGGACCAAGAGGTGATTTCTTCTATGCCGGCTACTTCCGCGACCTCGACGGCAACAAGCTGAACGTCTTCTGGGCTACCCAGGCAGCCGAATAGAAGCGAAGCGTACAGGAGCGAGCCTTGCCTGCAGGGATGTAGGAGGCCGCCATGCCTACAGGGATGTAGGTAAGGGGCGTGAGCAGGACGCGGCAGCTTTGCGGCCGAAGGGCCATTTTCGCGAGCAAGGCCCGCTCTACAGTAACATTTTGCTGAACAGGCCTCCGTTCATGGTCCAGATAACCAGATTCAGGGTCCAGGCGAATATCAGCCAGGCGAGGTAGGGCGCCATCAGGTAGGCTGCAGGTTTTGACAGCAGGCGAAAAGCCTTGATACACAGCACCACTACAGCGATCAGAATGCTCATCTCCAGCCAGGCCCAACCGGGACGCTCAAGCCCGAAGAACAACCACGACCAGGCTACATTCATCACCAGCTGCACAGCCCACCAGAACAGCGCACCCACCCGGGTGTAATGTCCGGTGAGCCAGACTTTCCAGGCAGCCAGCGCCATCATCAAGTAGAGCACCGACCAGACTGGTCCGAACAGCCAGGGGGGTGGCGTCCAGGATGGTAAATTCAGCTTGTAATACCACTCGCCTGCCTCGAAATTCGCACTAATAGCCGCCGCAAGGACAACCAGCGCGAGGAACGCGGCCATGGATGCAAATCTGGCAATCATTGAGAACCTCCCGGCAACCTGTGTGCCCCTTGAAATCCCTTTTCGTCTCGTTCCTGATCAAGCCTGATCCTTAAGTTTCACCTGATCCGAAGTACAAAACAAGTCTTGCCGCCCGCCCTACTTGCCTATCCCCCATTCCTTCAGCACTGCCTCATTGTCCGAACCGGGCTTGTGAGGCGCAAATGCAACTTCCGGACTGGTCCGGCTAAACCTGGGCGCCGGCGCTGGCTGAGTCATACCATCGACCTCAATATAGGTACTGCGCGCCTTGTTGTGCGGGTGCTGATGGGCTTCGAGAAAATCAAGCACGGGTGCGAAACAGACATCGCTGCCTTCCATCAATTCACACCATTGTTCCCTGCTTCGGGTCTTGAACACGGCCTCCAGCTTGCGTTTGAGATCAGGCCAGCGGACAACGTCATTCTGATCCCTGAATTCTTCTTCGCTCAAGCCCGCCTTTTCAATCAGTAAGGCATAGAACCGGGGTTCGATCGAACCAATGGAAACGTATTTCCCATCGCTGGTTTCATATACATCGTAGTAGTGCGCACCGCCATCCAGCAGGTTACTTTCACGCTTACGTCTCCATTGGCCCTGGGCATCGAAGGAATGGAACATCGCCATCAAGGAAGCTGAACCATCCGTCATGGCGGCATCAACGACCTGCCCCTGGCCTGAGCTTTGCGCCTCCAGCAGGGCACAAACCATCCCGAACGCCAGGTACATGGCGCCTCCACCAAAATCACCCACAAGATTCAGAGGAGGAACCGGCTTTTCCCCGCTGCGGCCAATTGCATGCAGGGCGCCGGTCAGGGAAATGTAATTGATATCATGCCCCGCGGCTTGTGACAGTGGGCCAGTTTGCCCCCAACCGGTCATGCGGCCATAAACCAGGCGTGGATTGAGCGCCAGGCATTCTTCCGGGCCCAGCCCCAGCCGCTCCATGACACCCGGGCGAAATCCCTCGAAAACAGCATCGGCCTTTTGAATCAGCTCAAGGAATAGCTCGCGACCTTGCGGCGACTTAAGATCAAGCCCGATGGATTTTTTACCACGGCGGGTGCAATCGGTGTGATAGTCAAGCATGGGTTTGACAGAACGATCAATGCAGACGACCTCTGCGCCCATGTCCGCGAGCATCATGCCGCAAAAAGGAGCCGGACCGATCCCGGATATTTCAATAATCTTCAAACCCTTGAGTGGTCCCACCAGACACCTCCAAAAAAATATTAAACTGAATCCAGTGCCTGCTCCAGTGTTTCCAGCAACAACTCAGCATTGGATTTTGAAAACACCATGGGCGGCCGGATCTTGACCACGTTGTTCAGGGGCCCGGTGGTGCCGACAAGCACACCATTTTCACGCAGAAACTCGCGGACCCCTTGCGCCTCCGCTTCACCGGGTTCGAGTGTGGCCCGGTCACGGACGATTTCCACACCGTAGAACAGGCCTTTACCGCGCACGTCGCCGACCAACTCATATTTTTCGGCCAGGGCTTTCAGCTTGCTACCGAGGAATGTACCCACATCGTGAACGTTTTGCAGGATCTTTTCCCGCTCGATCACATCCAGCACGGCCAGACCGGCGGCCGCGGAGACCGGATTGCCGCCAAAGGTGTTGAAGTAACGGAATTTGCGCGAGAATTCTTCTGCAATGGCAGGGGTAGTCACCACTGCGGCCAGCGGGTGGCCATCACCGATCGGCTTACCCATCGTGACGATATCCGGAATCACGCCGGAATCCTCAAAGCCCCACATATGATCGCCCAGGCGGCACAGCCCGGACTGGACCTCGTCCGCCACGCACAAGCCGCCGGTCGCGCGCACCTGTTCGTAAACCTTGTGGAAGTAACCTTTTGGAGCAGTCAGCGCACCGTTCGAGTCGAAAATCGAGTCACATAAAAACATGGCCGGTTGATGACCGCGCTCAGCCAGATCTTCGATCGCATCGCCCGCAAAGGCGGCATATTTTGCACCCAGCGCAGGTTCGCCGTGACGATAGCTTCCGCGGTACGGATTGGGCGGCTCAATGGCCACCAGGTAATCCGGGCGCTCCGCGGCCGGGTATTCCTCGGTGGAGAGTTCGGTAACCACGATGGAATTCCCGTGATAGGCGTTCTCCATCACAATGGCACCCTGATTGCCGGTGACCGTGCGGGCCATGCGGAACGCGAGGTCATTGGCTTCGCTGCCGGTGCACACAAACATGCACACACTGAGGTCGCCGGGCAGCGTGGCGGCCAGACGCTCAGCATAATTCACGACATGATCGTGCAGGTAGCGGGTGTGCGTGTTGAGCGTGGATGCCTGCCGGGTCAAAGCGTCAACCACATTTGGATGGCAGTGCCCCACCGAGGCCACGTTGTTGTAGCAATCAAGATATTTCCGGCCCTCTGAGTCATGCAGCCAGACTCCTTCGCCACGCACAAGGTGGACCGGCTTTTCGTAGAAAAGGCGATAGGCCGGACCCATCGCGCTTTCACGACGCCGCAGCAATTCGCTGTCAGTCGCGAATGTATCGGAAACTACGGGTTGATTCATGTTGAAGGCCTCAATGATCCTGGGTTTCTGGGGAAAGGGTTTTATATTACATATACTCTGGCTACACTGTATTACCTGGGTAATTTGGGTATTTTCG
>DAOWGA010000135.1 GCA_030637665.1 Lysobacterales bacterium
CTGTTGATGAATATGGGTTATGAGCATCCGGTGAGCGAACACGGTCTGCTGACCACCATTTGCTGCGACGCCCACGGCAAGCCAGCCTACGCACTGGAGGGTTCGGTATTCATCGCCGCGGTCTGCGACCGGAAAATCATGCCCGATCCGGCCTTTTACGCACAGAGCCTGCAAGAGTCCTTCAAGGAATTACTAAACGCCGTGTAGGAGCGAGCAAGGCTCGCTCCACATCTCAGTCGTGGTGATGGTCGTGATCGTGGCCGTGCCAGTGGCTGTGGGTTTTGCCATCCGACACCTTGTCCTGATCGTGCCGGTGTACGTTCTGTTCGAAATCCTCCGGACCATGCGGGTGGTTGTGGGAGTGGCTGACCATCCACTTGTACAGTAGAGGATCACGCTGGTATAAGCGTGCCGCTGAGCGATCCTGGTTTTGCACCGGGGTGGACCAGGGATTGTAGTGGAAGTGATTGAACAATTTGGAATCCACTCTTCCCAATGCGATGCAGCCCAGTTCGCTGGCGAAAGCGCCGTGGTTAATGTAAGCCGGTCGCCAGAAGTAGCCGCCGGTCGGCACATCACCGAACTGCATCATCCATGAAGTCCCCCACAGGTGGTAGGACTCCTCGGCACAGTCGTGGTAGGAGATATTGTCCTGGTAAAAGGCCGGTGTCATGCAATACAGAAAAGTCATCGCATGCGAGATTGGATTGTAGTTCAGCAACTTGATCAGGCAGCCCGCTGCAACCGAAGGCTTGACGACGTTACCCATCGCCCAGGGGATATCCATATAGGAATCGATATCGTGATGCAGGCCGACCTGGGCCAGCGCATGGTGTTCATCCGACTCGACATGGCTGGGCTCGCCGGTGTTGTACATCATCAACACCAGGGCGCCTTGCTCCGAACTGATTGCGGGCATTGCGTAGCCGGCGGGAACAAACAGGTAATGGCCTTTGCGGATGGTGTGGTCACCATATTGCAATTCGCCGTCGATCACGATCATTTCCATTTCGGACCATGAAAATCCGGGGTTTTGTTTGTAACCTCCCTCGAATTGAACGGTAATGCTGCAAGCGCCGCTGTCGGTGTCCAGGCTGAGCATCTTGAAGCGCATGCCATTGCCAAAGCCGCTCAGATTCATGTTCTTGAAACTGACGTCGCGATCGCAGAACGGTTCGATATGTGGTCTTGCCATGATTAATCTCCTCTCCTATTCACCGTCAACGCCATGTTTCCAGACCACCCGGTCTTCATTTCCATCCGGCTGTACCGGTAGCTGATCTCGGGGTATAACCATCTTTTCGTCTCCATCGACGTTGAATCCGGTGGTGGAGATACGATCAAAGAATTCCCGATACCACTGCGCACGGATCGGTTTCAGATCTTCCATCGTGTTTTCGATTTGACTGAAGCGATCCTCCTGTTCAGCGATTTCTTCCTGCAGCCAGGCTTCTTCCTCTGCGCTGCGTTCGTGCTTGATAAAAAGGTTCTTGAAACTCATTGCATACTCCTTTTCTTAGCCTGCCTGCCGGGTCTCACCGGCAGCCAGCATTTCCTGAATCACGTCTTCGGCCAAACCTGCTTCACGCAGGATATCCACGCTCTGTTCTCCCAGGCGCGGCGCCATGAGCCTGATTGATGCCGGCGTCTCGCTGAAGGTCATTGGTGGTGAACTCATGCGGATACGGCCCTCATCGGGATGATCAAACTCCTGCCAAAACCCGGTGGCCTCCAGGTGCGGGTCGTGCACCAGGTCGTCCAGGCTGTTCACGACCATCATCGGTACATTCGTATCGCCCAGCAGATCCAGCCACTCCTGGCGAGTGCGGGTCGCGATAATCCGGCCGGTAGCGGCGTAGGATTCGTTGATGTTCTTCAGCCTTTCCGCCATGCTGATGAAGCGCGGATCCTCCGCCAGCTCCGGATTACCGCTCAGCTCGCAGAATGTGTGCCAGTGGGCATCCCAGTAAGGCAAAACAGCCAGGTAAAGTCCGTCTTTGGTCCGGTAAGGCTTGCGGTGCTCGGCCATCAGGCGGATATAGCCGGCTTTACCAATGGGTGGCTCAAAGGTCTGGCCCCACAGGTGCTCTACCATCACGTAGGAGGTAAGCGACTCGAACATCGGCACTTCTATTTCCTGCCCCTGGCCGCTGCGCTCCTTGTGGAACAGGGCTGCGAGTACCGCCTGAACCACAAACAAACCGGTCGTTTTATCGGCCACCACTGTGGGCAGGTAGCGTGGTTCTCCCAGGACCATTTCATTCAATGCGGCGATACCACTGGCCGCCTGGATCGAGTCATCCAGCGCCCCCTTGTTGCCATAAGGGCCCTTTTTGCTGTAGCCATAAGTGGCGCAGTAAATGATCTGGGGATTGACCTTGCGCACCTGCTCATAATCCAGGCCCAGGCGCTCCATCGCAGCCGGTCTGAAATTGTGCACGACAATATCGGCGCTCTCGATGATTTTCAATGCCGCAGCCTTGCCACGATCCGATTTCAGGTCCAGCACCAGACTGCGCTTGTTGCGGTTACAGTTCACGAACAGAGAGCTCATGTCCTTGTGCGTGCGATAGGGCCCGAGGTTACGATTGGTATCTCCGGCGGGAGGTTCAATCTTGATAATATCCGCGCCCAGGTCACCCAGCATCTGGCAGGCGTAGGGTCCCAGGACCACGCTGGTCATTTCCACGATTTTCACGCCATGCAGCGGTGTCGTCATTCCTCGTTCCTCTCTACGCGTTTTCCAGACCGTACAGTCTGATGACATTGTCGCGCATGAATTTTCGCCGGACCTCCGGCTTCAGCTCAAAGGCGTCAATTTCGTCCACAGTCCGCTTGAACTGCAGAACAGGGAAATCCGTGCCGAAAATCACCTTGTTCTGGCCATAGGAATTGATGTACTTGACCAGTGACTGTGGCCAGTACTTTGGACTGTGTGCATCGGTGCAGATGTACACATTCTCGTGCTTCCAGGCCATCGCGATCATTTCATCGGTCCAGGGGATTCCCACGTGGGTACCGATCAGCTTCAATTCCGGCAGATCACAGGCAATGTCA
>DAOWGA010000231.1 GCA_030637665.1 Lysobacterales bacterium
GGAAGCACATCCGGATTATTGGCCTTACTCAGCAGCAATGGCAACCAGCCTATTTCCAGCTGGGCTCCGCTGCAAAGCACCAGATAGGCTTTGCGGGCCCTGGAAATCAGGCTGGGACGGGCTTCAATGTAATGCGGGTCCTGCAAGGCGTTGGTCGCGCTGGTTGTCTTGACCAGATCACCCCCGACTTCTGTAGCCAGGGCGGACCATTCGGGTTCGCAGGCGAACACGCGAAGCTCGGCCAGGGCAGTCAACGGCAGGCCCTGCAACGACAGAAAAAGCAGGGAAAATGTCAGTAATTGCTTCATGATAAGCTCCTGGAAGCTGTGAGCGCCGTGGGCGCCGATGCTGAACACGTACTGCAGGCCGAACTGATTGTCGTCCTCAAGGCTGGCCTTGTCGTGGTTGTATTGGAATCGCAAACGACTGAATTCGCTGTTGGACCAGTCCACCATCAGGCTATAACGTGCCGGGTTGTCGGCCATGGGATAAAGTGGCGTGCCGATCCAGGCCGGCCCGGGATTGTCCCCGCTCAGCCGGTCAATACGGGCCCCGAAGCGCCAGCGCGGGAATGGCTGGTAGACCGCCTGGGCATACCAGCCTTGCTGGCCGTGGTCCCACGGTTCCTCAACACCATCAGCCACGGTATACACGCCCTGTTCTTCGCGCCACAGGTATTCCGCCTGAATTTTGAAATTCTTCGCCCTGGAATTGCCGTTAGGCGCCCACTTCCAGACGAAGTCCACGATATAAAGATCGCTGTCACCGTCAAAAACGAAGGGATCATCCTCGCTTCCCGAGTCCCGGCCTTCAGCATCCGCACTCAACCAGGACAGACCGAAAAGCCAGCTGTTGCTGAATCCTATGTCACCGCCCGTTTTCGCCGAGAGCGTGCTGCTTCCAAGGCCGGAATTTGCGGCGCCTGCGGCCGGATACCGGTCTCCGCGCAGGATTTCACCGCTGAATTGCAGGTAAAAATCAGTTGCTGCCAGCCAGCGGATCTGCAGGCCGTCATCAATGTACTGATTACCCAGAAATGCCTGGTAAGCCAGCGGTTGGTCAGCAAAATCCCAGGAATGGAAATGCTTGTCATTGAGGTAGCCGATGCCGGAGAAGATACGGCCCATCCTGAGCGATAGCCCGCCGGGCATGCTCAATGTCTCGATCCAGGCCTCTTCCAGTTCCACCACGACGTCCCCATCCTCGATCACGATCGGTAGGGTTAGCATGGCCGTAAACTTGTCATCAACGTTGGCTGACATCGTGATCTCGGTTTCAGCCAGTGAAAGGCCCTCAGGTGCGAGGCCGGCCTCTCCACCGAAGGGGAAGCCGGGAATGTAATAATCTTCCGGGTCATTGTCGTAGGCCCATGCCTGCCCCTGGAAAGTCACGCCAATGGCCGGGTTGAAACTACTATCGGCGGCAAGCGAAACAGTCTGCGGAGTTGCGAAAGCTGTGCTGGGCTGCGTGGCCATTTCCGTGCTGGCATGCGCCTCCTTTACAGATTTTTCAGCCGCCTCAAGGCGCATTTCGAGATCTGAAATCCTGGATTCGTACTCGATTCGCATCAGCTTCAGCTCTTCACGCAGAGCCTGGATATCAGGATTGCCTGAGTTCTGTGCAGCGGCCAGGCTGCTGAGAAAAATTGCACATACAGGAAGTATGTGTCTTACCCGGAATTTCATGTCCAATCTCCCTGAAAGAGAATCAGGCGGCGCGAGTACAAAGCCCGGCCGGTCACTAAATTTGCTCAGATGATGTAGGGAGGCGCCCTGGAATAATAAGGCTGACAATTGCTGCGAATGATGAGGGAGTTCAAAGACTCTGTGAAGATCTTGTTTTTCCCCGCCCGGAGTTCTGCGCAGTACTCAGAATTCACTGCTGCAGATTTTGAGTCTGCCTGGCTGAAACACAGTTCGCACTGCCCCAATTCGTTGCCAGAGTGAGCCGACGAATGGCTCGCCCACGCAACATGGCTGACTGTAAGTAAAAGCGCCAGTAAAACGAGTCGGCAAGATGCAAAACATCGCATACACCCAGTTTATACCAACCGATCCATGTGGCGCCAATTTGTCAGATTCAGCAAAGATTTTGACTTGAAAAGACATATCGGCTGCAGATCATACGGAATAGAATAAGCACCTTTGAGAGTGAAGAATACTGGATTGGAAAATCCGGTGCATGAAGCCCCTCCAAGCCGATATAATAGCCAGCTTGGCGAAAGATTAATCGATACGGAAAAAGACCAATGACCGAACGCGAAGTCATGGAATATGATGTCATCATCGTCGGGGCCGGCCCGGCCGGGCTGTCCTGTGCAATCCGTCTGAAACAACTCAAGCCCGAACTCATGGTTGCCGTGATTGAGAAGAGCGCGGAAATCGGCGCCCATATCCTGTCCGGCGCGGTAATTGAACCCGGACCACTGGACGATCTTCTGCCGGGTTGGCGTGAAAATCCGCCCCCGACCTGTATCCCGGTGGAAAGAGATGAAATCTGGCTGTTGAGCCAAAAAGGCAGGCGCAGGCTTCCCACACCGCCGCAACAAAAAAATCACGGTAATTTTATCCTGTCCCTGGGTGCGATGTGTGCCTGGATGGCGCCCCAGGCCGAAGCGCTGGAAGTAGATATTTTCCCGGGCTATGCAGCGGCGGGAATACGCTACACCGAGAATGGCGAGGTCGGCGGAGTCATTATCGGTGACATGGGCGTCGATAGTGAAGGCAATGAAAAAGACACCTACATGCAGGGTATAGAAATCCACGCGCCGATCACCATATTGTCAGAAGGCTGCCGCGGACACCTGAGCAAACAACTGATTGAGAAGTTCGGGTTGGACCGGGACTCCGATCCGCAAACCTACGGCATCGGCATGAAGGAGCTGTGGCAGGTGCAGCCGGGCAAATCAAAACCCGGGCTGGTTCAGCATACGACCCGGTGGCCACTGGATTCCAAAACCTACGGTGGCAGTTTCATTTACCACCTGGAAAAAGACCGTATTGCGATTGGTTTCGTGACCGGACTGGATTACCAGGACCCGGAATTCGTACCCTTCGAAGCCTTCCAGCAAATGAAGCACCACCCGATGGTCAGGGACTTGCTCGAAGGCGGCGAGATCCTCTCGTCAGGCGCCCGCGCCATCGTGGAGGGCGGCTATCAATCCTTACCCAAAACGGAAATGCCCGGGGCCCTGCTGGTCGGTGATTCAGCCGGCACTTTGAATGTGCCCAAGATCAAGGGCACACACCAGGCCATGCGTTGCGGCATGCTGGCTGCGGAACACATCGCCGAAACAGGCTCGTGGCAAGGCTTTGATGCGAAATTTCGCGACTCCACGGTGGTGAAAGAGCTGCACAAAGTGCGTAACATCCGGCCCGCTTTTTACAAGGGGTTCTGGCGCGGCTTTTTAAGGGCCGCTATCGAAACCATCACGGCCGGCAAGCTGCCCGGCACCCTGAAAGTCCACGCCGATCATTCCGCGCTGAAGAAGCTGGATGGCTACACGGCTCCCGAGCGCCATTGGATAAACCGTGATCTGCCACCCAGGGACCGGCTCGCAGCCGTCTACTTCGCGGCGACCGAGCACGATGAAGATCAGCCGGTGCATTTGCGGATTCTCGAACCGGACGTGTGCATCACACGCTGCGTGGAGGAATACGACAATCCCTGCACCCGATTCTGCCCGGCCCATGTTTACGAGATGGTGGAAGAAAGCGGGGATGGGGAAAGTGGCGCCAACCGGCTCCAAATCAATGCGGCAAATTGCGTTCACTGCAAGACTTGCGATATCAAGGATCCGTACCAGATCATCCAATGGGTCACGCCTGAGGGCGGCAGTGGCCCCAATTACCAAAACATGTAGAAAGAACATTCAATAACTTTAACCGGAGTATCAAAAGCCGATGAAAATACTGGTTGGCATCAAACGCGTAGTGGACTACAACGTCCGTATACGTGTTCTTTCCGACGGCAGTGGTGTAGACACCGATGGCGTCAAGATGAGCGTAAACCCCTTCGATGAGATTGCACTGGAAGAAGCGCTTCGCATCAAGGAAGCCGGTAATGCGGACGAAGTCATCGTCGTATCAGCCGGCGGTGACGAGTGTCAGCAGCAGCTGCGCACCGGGCTGGCCATGGGTGCCGACAGGGCAATCCAGATCCAGTCATCAGAAGCGCTGCAACCGCTGAGTGTCGCCCGCGCCTTTTTGAAAATCATCGAGCGTGAAGATCCCGGCCTCGTCATTTTCGGCAAACAGGCAATCGATGACGATAACAGCCAGACGGGCCAGATGCTGGCAGCCTTGTGGGACCGCCCACAGGCAACCTTCGCTTCAAAGATGGTGGTTAACGGCAGTTCAGCAACGGTCACCCGGGAGGTGGACGCCGGGCTGGAAACCGTCGAAGTAGACTTGCCGGCCGTTGTTACCGTGGACCTGCGCCTGAATGAGCCCCGCTTCGTCAAGCTGCCGGATATCATGAAAGCCAAGCGTAAACCCCTGGACGTGGTTGCCCTGGATGAACTGGGTGTCACCGTTGAGGGAAATATCGAAGTGGGCAATCATGCGCCACCACCTCAGCGCGAAAAAGGCGTCATGGTTGAAGATGCAGCCCAGCTGATTACAGAACTGAAGAACAGGGGTTTGTTATGAGCAGAATACTGATTATCGCCGAGCACGACGGCCAGTCACTGAATATCAGCACCGCGAAGTGCGTTAGCTGTGCGCAAGCCATCGGCGGGGACATTGATATCGCGGTGATTGGGAGTGGCGCAGATGCGGTCGCTGCCGAAGCAGCCGCGCTGGATTCCGTTACTAAAGTCATCGTGGTTGATGCCGAACATCTGGAGGCCCCGGTGGCAGCCAACTGGGCTGCTGAAGCGGTTGCGCTGGCTGCGGATTACAGCCACGTGATCGGACCATCCACCACCATGGGCAGAGACCTGATGCCACGTATTGCAGCACTGGCTGGCGTCAACCAGATCAGCGACATCATGGAAGTGAATGGCCCCGACTCATTCAAACGCCCCATTTACGCAGGCAACGCCATCGTAGATGTATCAGCGCCGGCAGGAAGCACGGTCGTCGCAACCGTGCGGGCCGCGAGCTGGAAAGCCGCGGGAAGCTCCGGCGGGGCAGCGGTGGAGCAACGCGCCGCCAGCAGCAGCGCAGCGACACATACGCGGTATATCGGTCTGGAGTCGGGAGGTAGCGAACGGCCCGACCTGCAGAGCGCGTCCAAGGTCGTCTCCGGTGGCCGGGGCGTGGGCAGCGAGGACGGTTTCCAGGTTATTTACCAGCTGGCCGACAAGCTCGGTGCTGCAGTCGGTGCTTCCCGGGCCGCAGTCGATGCAGGCTACTGCGCGAATGACATGCAGGTTGGCCAGACCGGCAAGATCATTTCGCCGGACCTGTACATGGCCTTCGGTATTTCCGGTGCTATCCAGCACGTGACCGGTATCAAGGATGCCGGCACCATTGTCGCCGTTAACAAAGACTCGGAAGCGCCTATTTTCGAAATTGCAGATATCGGACTGGCAGGAGACCTATTCAGTGTAATCGCTGACCTGGATGAGTTGTTGGGTTAATCGTATGAGCGAACCCATCTGGTCACCTGGCCCGGTGCGCCGGCAAACAGCGAACATCCGCAGGTTTATGGAACTGCTTAGAACGGAGTTGGATCCCGCTATTCACGAATACCGGGATTTGCACCGTTATTCGATTGAAAACCCCGCCGAGTTCTGGCGCGCAGTCTGGGAGTTCTGCGAAATTGTCGGCTACGCCGGTAATGAGGTGGTAATTGATCCGGACAAGATGCCGGGGGCAAAGTGGTTTCCAGGCGCCCGCCTGAATTTCGCAGAAAATCTCTTGCGTTATCGAGACGACCAGTCGGCCATCCTGTTCAAATCTGAAACCGGTGACACCGCAGAACTCAGCTACCGGGAACTTTATACGGCGGTTGCACAAACAGCCTCGGCCCTGAAAGCTGCTGGCGTGGAAACCGGCGACCGGGTAGCGGGCTACATGCCAAATCTGCCTGAAACCGTTATCGCGATGCTGGCAGCGACCAGTATCGGTGCTATCTGGTCGTCTTGCTCGCCCGATTTTGGAATCGACGGCGTGGTTGACCGGCTCGGCCAAATCCAACCCAGGGTATTATTCTGCGCTGCCGCGTACAGCTATAACGGCAAAACTCATGATTGCCTGGACAAAGTCAAA
>DAOWGA010000147.1 GCA_030637665.1 Lysobacterales bacterium
CCTGGAGCAGAGGGTGATTGAAGTCATCCCGAGTGTCGAAATCCATGATGTGCAGCATCCAGAAAAAATCGAACACCCGCCAGCGGCTGGTCCGCCGGGCCAGGATCTCTCCGGTCCACGGCTCCAGGTAAAGACTCAAAGACTCGGGCTCATCAAAACTGATTCTCCAAACCGGATAATATCTGCCCCGGTACTCCGCCCCGGGCTGGCTTGATTCCACCCATTCGACTGCGCCGGGTTCAGCTGCATCCACCAGCCAATTGCGTGCGGCCAGCACAGCCTGTTCTGCTGACAATGAGGGGGAAACCTCTGTGCCGGCAGCATTGACCAGCCGTTTGAAATTCTGTTCCCCGTGCCTATTCTCGACTCGCCCCTCGACTCGCCATTTCAGCTGACCATCCACACTGACTACGCTGAGCGTTTCCAACTCCCAGTGCTGGTCAAAATGTTCATCCATCACCTGTTTCACATTAGCGGGCGACCCCATTTGCGAAAGTAACCCGGCCGCGGGCGTGGACGGATTTTTCGTCAAGTGCTCACCCCTTATTTCCCCGATAGGAAAAATACTGAAATACAAACCACTGGCCATCCAGGCGATGATCTGCACCGCCATCAACAGGCCAAGCCAGCGGTGAAGTTTGCGCAAAAAAATTCTCATTACTGGTCCCTTGAATTTGAGCTCGGCCCAGCTTGCAGGAAGGCCCGTAAGTTGGCAATAGCTACGCGAGCTCAAGATTACACAGTTGGATTCCTGCTGCCGCATTCTGGCAAACTGTTGCGATGCAAACTCCCTTACTGATCCAGTTTCTGTTGTGCCCTGTGGTTCTCGTGAGCCTGCTCCGGGTAACCGCACCCTACGGACGTCATCATCAGGCCGGATGGGGGCCGGACCTTCCCAATCGTCTCGCCTGGTTGCTAATGGAAGTACCTGCTTTGTTTGTGATCACCACACTGGTTCTTGAAAGTTCCGCGGCTACGTCACAGCAGGCCTGGGTTCCACTCTCATTTTGGATTATCCACTACGGGTATCGCAGCTTTATCTTCCCGGCAATGATGCATCCTTCGGACAAGACTTTTCCGGCCATGCTGGTCCTGTTCGCCATCGCATTCAATTTTCTCAACGGCTATAACAACGCCGATGCCTTGATTGCCAATGGGCGCAATGACGCCCCCTTGACTTCGCTGCATTTCGTGCTGGGCACCGTGGTGTTCATTGCCGGTTTCGTATTGCATGTCCATTCGGACGGAATCATCCGCAAGCTGAGAGCACCGGGTGACACGGCATACAAGATTCCACGGGGCGGCATGTTTCGCTGGGTCAGCAGTCCCCACTACCTGGGGGAAATAATCCAATGGACCGGCTGGGCCATCCTGACCTGGTCACTGGCAGGTGTCGCTTTCGCCCTCTTCACCTTGTGTAACCTGGCACCGCGCGCCATCTCCAACCATCGATGGTATCGAGAGCGCTTCGCTGAGTATCCCGTCGAGCGACGGGTTCTTTTTCCCGGCATGTTCTGAAGCTGCGGGCTGCCAGTCACCAAAGTCTTCGCTCGGCCGGGCATGGTTTGTCGCCTGTTCATAGGCGAACGAGGAAAAGCCATGGTACTCGACATCCACCGACCGGCCGGCCAGGGAACTGTTCATTGTCGCTGTACTGAATAGCAGGACCAGGAAGAAAGACAGGAATACGTTATCAGCCTTTTTCAATTTCCATTCCTTGTCTGAAATGCATCGGGCAGATATTCATCCTGGGCCCAGGACTTGAATTCATCATTGTCGCAACAGGAAATCACACGACTTTCATTCGCCATCAACTCGTGCATTACCTGGCGGCAGGCGCCACAAGGAGGGAGCACACGATCGCCCGGAGTATAGATCACCAAAGTGAGCAGACTGCCAGCCTGGGAGCCTCCCGTAATCGCGGCGCCAATCGCGTTCCGCTCTGCGCATTGAGTCAAACCATAGGATGCATTTTCAACATTGCATCCTGCATAAACCTGGCCGGTCCTGTCGATCACTGCCGCCCCAACTTTGAATTTGCTATAGGGTGAATAGGCTTTTTTGGCTGCTTTTATCGCTATGGATTTAAGCATAGTGAAGGTCTTATTGTCGGGGTTCATTAGACCTGTGCTCCCTCTATCCGCTCGTAGATCACCGGTGGAATTTCAGCTTCATGCTGTTCAGTTTGAACGGCTGCCCTGAGCCTGGCTTCGGCCTGCCGCCAGTCAGCTTCACAGGCAGCATGGACGATTGCGATCGGTGTATCCAGGCCCAGCCACTGCCCTGCCCTGCAGATATCGGTCAGTCCGACACTTGGGTTAATCGTATCCCCGACATGCTGACGGCCACCCCCCAGGTGGACTACGACAGTACCCACGCAAAGGGTATCGATGTGGGTCACAACACCAGGCGCTTCAGGAAAAACAGGCCTGGAAAAGGGCGCAGCCGGCAGGTGCCTGTCAGGGTGTTCCACCAGTCCGTCGGGGCCACCCTGGCCAGCCACCATGTTGGAGAACCGCTCCGCCGCCTGACCGGAATCCAGCACGCGGGTGACCATTCCCCTGCCCTGTTCCAGATCTCTGGCCAGTCCTCCCAGTACAAGCATTTCGCTGCTCAGGGCCACAACGACGTCGTTCAATCGCCCGTGCCGCTTTGCGCCGGTGAGAAAATCAATCGCCTCACGAACTTCGAGTGCATTGCCGGCTGAGTCTGCCAAAGGCAGATTCATGTCTGTGATCAAAGCAGTGCAGGGCAAGCCTGCCTGGCAAGATACGCGGGCGATTTCCCCAGCCAGTTGCCGCGCTTGAGCAGCTTCCCGCATGAAAGCGCCAGAGCCCAGCTTGACGTCGATCACCAATCCATCCAGACCCTCTGCCAGTTTCTTGGAAAGAATGGACGCAACAATCAATGGTATCGAGGCCACAGTGCCCGTCACATCGCGCACCGCGTAAAAACGCCGGTCGGCAGGGGCCAGAGCACTGGTCTGGCCGATAATGGCGATACCGTTGGACTCAATCAGTCCCTGAAACTTGTTTACTGCGAGCGATGTATTGAACCCGGGGATGCTCTCCAGTTTATCCAGGGTGCCTCCGGTGTGACCGAGCCCACGACCCGAAATCATCGGAACATAAGCGCCACAGGCGGCGACAACCGGACCCAGGATCAGACTGACCAGGTCACCCACACCACCGGTTGAATGCTTGTCCAACACCGGACCATCAAGTTGGCTCCAACGCAGGACTTCACCGCTATCCCTCATGGCCAGTGTGAATGCCATTTGTTCGGGCAGGTCCATACCCTGGAACCAGACTGCCATGGTAAAAGCTGCAATCTGTGTGTCGCTGATCGATTCCGTGGACACGCCTTCGACAAAAGATCTGATCTCCGCCTCATCCAGCGTCACACCGTCGCGCTTTTTCCTTATCAGTTCTTCGGTCAGGTACATGGCTTTTGTTTCTCTGCTCACCTTTCGCCGGCGCATATGCAAAAGGCGCACAACATTATTGTTTTCATTATATAGAACAATACTTGCTCAACCGGATGCGAATAACCCTGCGGCCTGATCCACATATGCGAAGTACGCACGCCGGGTTGGTTTTTCACGGCGGTCTGCGGCATCATATGTTGCTTGAAGCAGGAACGGCTTATGACAAAAAGAACCGGGAACAAAAATTTCATCTGGCTGACCCTGGCCCTGATAGGGATGTTACTGACCGGGGCCCTCACCAAGGAACTTCCAGACAGGCTCTCACTGCAAATACTCGAGTCCTCGAGCATTATCCTGATGCTGCTGTCCCTGGGAAGTTTAAGTAAAAACCGAGGCTGGCTCATCAGGTGGATGGTAATTATCGGGATAACGCTGATGGTTGTGGTGGCGCGAAACGCTTACGATCATTACTACTTTGAATTCGTCTACCTGTCACTCATGATGTTGTTTTTCATATCTGCTGCATGGCTGGTTGGAAGCGAGGTGCTGTTGACCGGTTCAGTGGACATCAACAAGATTGTCGGCTCGGTCGCCCTGTATTTAATCCTGGGTCTGATCTGGGCCATTTTCTATACGCTCCTTCTGGAATTCTCGCCAGAAGCAATAAAGGGAATAGAAACAGGGGTCTGGGTTGATAACATGTTCACAATGACTTACTTCAGTTTCGTTACTCTGGCTACGCTGGGTTATGGCGATATCAGCCCGGTGACACCGGTGGCTCAAGTTTTGGTCATCCTGGAAGCGGTGACTGGAATGTTCTACCTTGCCATCATCGTAGCCAGCCTGATTGGAGGCATGAAGCGTAAAAATGCGCTGCCAGGGTCTGCAAAACAACCATGATCGTGGCCGGGCCGGATGGGCCTGGCTGAATTCTCTGGAATCACTGATTTAAGATTGAACCGCGCTCGGATAGCGACTTGCATTTACCAGGTTCCAGGTCGACTTTTGAACCATCAGGCTCGTAACAGGCACATCTTCCGCTATCCGCGGAATACGCGCATACCAATGCATCCTCCCACAGTTCCTGTTCGGACTTGCGGCGGCCATCTGCATGAAATTTTTCCGGGGCTGACTTCATTTCCATGCGTTCCTGCAAACCGTTGACAAGCTTTTCCAGCTCACCCCCGAAAGCGAACCAGCCCAGAACAAATAGCGCCACCATAAGGGCAAGACGCAACAATGACCACGAGTCGAAGAAAAAACCTTTACGCGCGTTCAGACGCGCCTCCTCAAGCTGCTTCAGGGCGCGGTTGGCTTTTTCAGGTGGCAGCAGTTTCTCATTCCGTTTCCTGATCAATGGAATGAGTTTTTCAACGGGCAAAACGTTTCCGGGCAGGGCGCCTTTGAATTTTTTATGGCCAGCGAATACCACGATGGAATGAAACCGTGAATCTGGCAGTTGTAACAAACGCCCCAGCGCCTGTATATGCAGGTAGTTCTGATGTAGCGGATTTTCAAAACGCGTGGAACGCCCGAGCCTGTATTGCTTCCACCTGTCCTGAAACTCTGTCCCGGAAATGATTCCGCGGCGGTAAACGGTCTCGATTACAAAAATACCGAACGGTGAAACCACCAGGTGGTCGATATGCGTGGTTCCACCCCCGGAGGGAATGGTCAGATCATTGAGCACCGTGTACTGATTCTTCTGCAGCATCGCTGCAAGGATTCGCCGGACACGCGTCTCGCCCATCGTTCCCCTGAAGCGGGGCGAACCGATGTAGGCAATTAAAATGACCAGTGGAATCAACCACAAAAAATGCAGGAATACTGATGGCA
>DAOWGA010000164.1 GCA_030637665.1 Lysobacterales bacterium
GCTTGGCCTGCCAGACAATGGCAGCTATACCGAATTCGTCCAAACCGGGCGCCAGGCGGTAAGCTGGAATATCGTGGCGGCGCCGGAGTTTTCACTCGAAGCAAAACGCTGGTGCTTCGTGGTCGCGGGTTGTGTTTCTTACCGGGGCTACTTCGATCAGCTCAAGGCCGAACGCTTTGCGAACAAGCTGGAAAAGAAATCGTACGATGTCACCATCTCACCGGCGATCGCCTACTCGACGCTGGGTTGGTTCGATGATCCCTTGCTGGATACCATGCTGCAATACCCGGATGAGCAACTGGCGGCTCTCATTTTCCATGAACTGGCGCACCAGCAGTTGTATGTGAAAGGAGACACCGCATTCAGCGAGGCCTACGCCAGTTTTGTCGAAGAAGCCGGTGTCAGGGCATGGCTACAGTCAACCGGCCGCGATGACCTGCTGCTGCGCTGGCAATCAATGAACGAAGCTTCAAGTCAATTCGATATCCTGTTACAAAATACACGGGACCAACTGAACGGAATATATATCTCCGGCCTTGACGAAGAAGAAATGAGAGCACAAAAAAAGCTTGTTTTCATCGAAATGAAATCACGATACCTGGCGCTGGTCAATGAACACTGGGGCGGGGTAAACCATTACCGTTCCTGGTTTTCTCTTGAACTCAACAATGCCCGGCTGGCCCTGATGAAACTTTACCGCGGGGGTAGCTGTGCTTTCGAAAATCTGTACGAATCAGCGGGAGAAAACATGGTGCTTTTTCATCAATTGTCCGCCGATCGCGCTGCTCTGAACCCGGATGAAAGGGCCGCCTGGCTCAACCAGTCTTGCGACCGGCGACGATCTGTGACAACGTAGCATTCATCCCAGGGAAAGGGCAGCGACACTTGCCTTCTTTGAAACTTTCAAGCTGCAGAAAACACACTGCAATTCTGGCCTGTTCAAGCCTGATGTTTTTCTGTTCTGCTGTGCCGGGACAGGAATCACAGGCTGCTGTTGCATCTTCGTGCCCCAAGCCCGCCATTGGTCCGGTAATTCCACTCACACCGGATCGCAGCGGCGCACCCATCATCGTGTATGCCAGGCAGCTGGACGCGAGCAACAATGAACAGGGCGAAGCCCGCGGTCACGTGGAGTTGTACCGCGCCGACCAGTACCTGTCCACGGAACAGATTCTTTTTCATCCGACAAGCAAGGAAATCACCCTGCCCGTCGCGGTTGCCTATGAAGACCAGCAGGTCTGGGTCAAAGGCCAGCAAGCACGCTATGGTTTTGAGGATGAATCGGGGGAGTTTTCACTGATCGACTTCGGCCTCACCGGTTCCAGCGCACACGGCAGCGCCGATTCGATTGAGTTAGTCGGCGGTCACACTTCACTGTTGCACCAAATCGTTTATACCACTTGCCCGGGTGAACAACCGGACTGGGTACTGTCGGCCAGCGAACTCGAATTGCAGCACGAAAAGGGGAGAGGCGTGGCGCGTGGGGCGAAGCTGAAGTTTAAAGGCGTACCCATTTTCTACGCTCCCTGGTTTACGTTCCCGATTGACGACCGCCGTAAATCCGGTTTCCTGTACCCCAGTATCGCCAACACGAACGACAACGGCTTCGAATTCGGGGTCCCTTATTACTGGAATATCGCCCCCAATCAGGATGCAACCATCGAACCACGCTATATCACCAACCGTGGTTTCCTGCTAGCGGGCGAATACCGCTTTTTGACCCGGAAAACCTATGGATTGCTGGACTTTGACTACCTGCCGGACGATAAGATTACAGGAGATCAGCGCTATCATTACCGTTTCCAGCACCATGCTGCACCCTGGCATCACTGGAATACAGAGCTGGTGGTCGAGCGGGTCAGTGATGACCAGTACTTCCTGGACTTCGGCGCCAACCTTCTCCAGACCTCGAGACAATTCCTGCGCAGCAGCGCCACGATGAATGGCGTAGGCCGCTACTGGAACTTTGAGATAATGGCCGATGATTTCCAGATCATCGACGAGAGCATCAGGCCTGAAAACGAGCCTTACAGGCGCGTACCGAGATTGGCTTTTTGGCTGGACAGGCCATTGTTCCGCAGCGGCCTTTCGGTTGGCCTGGACTCCGAACTGGTAAATTTTGATCGCGATATCGGAACCACTGGCGCACGCTTCGACATCTATCCGAAAGTCTACTGGGAGCACCACGCCTCGTGGGGTTTCATCAAACCGAGCCTGGGCTATCGGTATACCACCTACGACCTGGACCAATTGGGGCCACTGCCCGATAATTCACCCAGGCGGGGCACGGCCATCGCCAGCGTAGACGCAGGCCTGTATTTCGACCGCCTGACCAGTCAGGGCAATAATCAAACCCTGGAACCACGTGTGTTTTATCTTTACGTGCCTTATGAAAACCAGGATGATCTGCCGGATTTCGACACCGGCGAGTTCACATTCGGATTCAGCCAGTTATTCAACACGAATCGATTTGCAGGCGCTGACCGCCAGGGTGATGCCAACCAACTATCCGTCGCGCTGACCACGCGGACATTCAATGGCGAAAACGGGCAGGAACACTGGAGGCTGAGTTTCGGGCAGATTTTCTATTTCGAATCTCAGCGGGTACAACTGGAAGACCTGGTTGATGCGGATGAAAACCTGTCCCCTTTTATCGCTGAACTCGCCTGGCAGCCAATCAGGCAATTGAGCACCGTCGCCGGCCTGCAATACGACTGGGAAAAGAACCGTCTTGACGTCGGCAGTCTCGGCCTGCGCTGGTCCGGAAAAAAAGGCGAGCGCATCGGGTTCGAATACCGGTTCCGCCGTGACCGCGTGGACCAGTTCGATTTCCGCTTTTTCTGGCCCATCAACGAACGCTGGAGGGTGCTCTCGCGCATCAACTATTCCTTCGCCGACGGCGACATACTGGAAATCCAGGGCGGTGTCGAATACGAAAGCTGCTGCTGGGCCGTTCGCACCGTACTGCGCCGCTACCTGAAAAATCGTGACGGCGACTATCGTGACGGCATCTTCTTCGAACTCAACCTCAAAGGCCTGGCCAGCCTGGGAACACGCACAGAGGACCTGTTCAAGAATTAGTCACAGCGCTGAAACCAGCCCGAAATTCCGGCAACTCGTGTAAAATAAGGCTTTCGTACCGGCCGGCATCAAGATGCAGGCAGCAGTTTTTTGGAGAGTGACCTGATGTTCCATTTTTCTTTTTCCAGTGCGATGACAACGGCCCTGTTCGCGCTGGCCACCGTCGCGCTTACCACGGGGCTCGAAGCCCAATTGGATAGCGGCAGCATTGAGCC
>DAOWGA010000058.1 GCA_030637665.1 Lysobacterales bacterium
ATCTCGGCAATTTGAGCACCCGCCTTGACCTTCTGGCCTTCAGAGACCATGCGCTTGCGATTGTGTGCATAAGCACTAAGCAACCGATCGCTGTGCTTAATGATGATCAGTTCGCCGTATCCAATCAGCCCGTTACCGCTGTAAACCACCTCCCCGGCTGCGGTTGCACTGATGGCCTGACCTTCTTTCCCTCCAATTTCAATCCCGTTACGGCTAGGATCATTGGCTTTGAAGTTGCTGATAATCCTGCCATTCGCTGGCCATAGCCACTTGGACGGATCATCCTTTGCAGCGGATGAAGACGGCTTGTAGGTGCTTGCGGTGGAAGTGGGCGGCTTGTAGGTGCTTGTGGTCGTGGATTGTGGAGTTTTCAGCGCAGTTGTTCTTGCCGGGTCCTGGCGGCTGCTGTCTTGAGCAGTGCTGGAAGACGGTTGCGGCTGGCTGCCCGAACGAGATGATGAGGTGCTCGTTCCTGGCTGCGCAGAAGATGCCAGGGGCCTCGGCGATGACATGCGCAGTTCCTGGTCCGGGTAGATGATGTAAGGCGAAGCGATATGATTCCAACTCGCTATATCCCTCCAGTCCAGGCCCAAATTGAAGGCAATGGCGTGCAGGGTATCTCCCTGGCGTACCCGGTAGTAGCCATCCCTGGTCACTTGGTAGTTGGCCTTGTCCGGGCTGCGCCTTTCCCACGAGTCCGGGTTGCTGCGGCATGCGGAGACCAGGCACGCAAGCAGGATCAGTGAGATCAGAATACTCCGGTTCAATGGTCACTCCCGAAATACCACCAGGCGGCGCCACCGACAATCGCAATTGCCAGGACAACCCAGCCGGCCGCGTCCACCCAAACCCTGAGCCGCATGGCGGCCCGCTCTCCCATGGCCCGGATCAGACCGGCAACCAGGAAAAACCTGGCAGCCCGGCCAATAGCCGAGCCAAGGAGAAAGGGAATCATGGGCATCCCGACAACGCCGGCGCTGATGGTAAAGACCTTGTAGGGAATCGGGGTGAATCCGGCCACCAATATGTAAAGGAATCCGTAGCGCTCAAAAGCGTCGACGGCACTGTTGAAGACAACGGCATAGGCGGATGACATCAGCCACGGTTCGATCCATGTGAACGCCCATCTTCCGATCACGTAACCCAGCAAACCGCCCAGGACGGAACTGACCGAGCATAATGTTGCGAAACGCCAGCTTTTCCTGGGCTGCGCCAGGCACATCGGGGCCAGCATCACGTCGGGAGGAATCGGGAAGAAACTCGATTCGGCGAAACTGAGCCCACACAGGAAGGCGGGCGCCTTTGGATGTGCAGACCACTTCAGCACGCGGTCATACAGGCGCTGAAACATATGTTTATCGACTGCTTTTGAATGCGTCTTCAGGAGAGGCCACTCAACATCGGGACAAAAATCACACCACCAAGATCCTTTTCTTCATAGCCATCCTCAGTTCTGCGTATGGCAAGTAATCTCTGCATGCCATGCCGTTCAACCGGCGCCACCATGATGCCACCCGGGCGAAGTTGCTCCAGCAACTCCTGGTGTATTTCGGTGGCCGCCGCGGTGATAACGATACCATCAAAAGGCGCCTGGCTCGGCCAGCCAAGGTGACCGTCTGCGTAACGCATATAAATATTGTGCAAGCCGAGTTTGTGAAAGCGGCGCCGGGCTTGTTTCAACAACTCTTCAATCCGCTCGACAGTGAACACTTTCGGTACCAGGGCAGCCAGGATAGCCGCCTGGTAGCCAGAACCGGTTCCCACTTCCAATACTTTGTCCAATTTTCCGCACTCCAGGACCGCTTCAGTCATGCGGGCCACGACCCAGGGCTGGGAGATGGTCTGGCTCTGGCCAATAGGGAGCGCTGTATCTTCATATGCCCTGCTGGACAGCGCTTCATCGACGAATTCATGCCGGGGTGTGGTCGCTATGGCCTTCAGGATTTTTTCATTTTTGATGCCATTATCCCGAAGTCGCCTGACCAGTCTGTCCCTTGTGCCTTGCGATGTCATACCAATACCCTGCGGTATACGTTTCAGGCTTCTACGGTGGATCATATTGCAGTCTCCGGTATGACAGCGTCATCGAATTTTATCTCAGCGATCCAGCCCGCAATCTGATCCAGCGCCTGGTATCGGGTCAGGTCAACATGGATGGGCGTGACCGAAACATAGCCCCTTCTGATCGCGTCAAAATCAGTGCCCGGCCCGGCATCCTGCTCTGCACCGGCCGGCCCGATCCAGTACATCGGCCGACCCCGTGGATCCAGCTCCCGTATGGTCGGCTCTGCACGGTGTCTGTGGCCGAGGCGCGTTACTTCAAATCCGCCAATCTCGGACCAGGGCAAATCAGGAACATTGATATTCAAAATCGTGTCGGCGGGCAAAGGATCCCTTGACAGCCTGTCTACTACCAGGGCAACAGTTTCCGCAGCGGACGAAAAATACCTGGGTTTATCCTTGAAAACCAGGGAAACTGCAATCGCCGGCAGGCCCAGAAAACGCCCTTCCATGGCGGCAGCCACGGTGCCGGAATAAATCACGTCATCTCCAAGGTTGGCGCCGGCATTGATGCCGGAAACAACCATGTCGGGATCCCGCTCAAGCAAACCGGTTAGCGCTATGTGGACACAGTCAGTGGGGGTCCCGGTGACACGGAATTTCCCATTTCCAATCTCACGGATCCGCACGGGCGAATCCAATGTGAGAGAATTGCTTGCGCCGCTACGGTCCTGGTCCGGAGCCACGATGGTTACTTTGCCCAGTTCCGCCAATCGGCTGGACAGGACTTGAATACCGCGAGCTGTGATCCCATCGTCATTACTGATCAGAAAATGCATGTCTGTCCATTGTGTCTATCCGGTCCCGGGCGACCGGAATAATCCCTGTTTGGTACCCGGAAAGATAAGCCGAAGAGGTCATATTGTACGGGCTTGGCGGGCCTACGGAAATGAGTTCAGGAAAAAATAAAAGCAGAGGCTCGGAATTATTCAGGGAAGCAATGGCTGACGTGCGGCCACTGAGCCCCGAAAACAGGATAGATCCTGTTCCGCGAAACACACCCGCCGAGGCATTGCAACGCGAACGTGATGAAAAAGCGGTGCTGGAAGAGAGCCTGTTGCCTATCTCTGATCCGGCAGAGCTGGAGACAGGCGAAGAAATTCTGTACCTGCGCCCCGGTATTCAACATCGAATCCTGAAACGGCTTCGCAGAGGCCATTACAGCACGGCAGATACCATAGACCTCCATCACATGAACCAGGATACAGCCCGCCAGGTATTGCTCGATTTTATAAGCTATTCGGTCGAATCCGGTTACAGCTGTGTCCGGATTATCCACGGCAAAGGCCTGCGTTCGAGGAATGAACCACTCCTCAAAATTTTAACCAACCGAATTCTCCGGCATCACTCAAGTGTCGTGGCTTTTGCCTCTTGCCGTCCGGTGGATGGCGGCACTGGCGCGGTGGACGTACTCCTGACGACCAGGGCAAGGAAACCACGATGACCGGGTTATTGTTGCTCACCCTTGCCGGTCTCGCATCAATCATCTGGTGGAGCCTGCTCAAAGGCAAAGAACAGGCCCGCAACGCCGCATCCATGGCCTGTCGGGAACACGGCCTTTTGCTGATGGACGATACGGTTGTGCTCAATTCCGTCCGGCTGAAAAAGGAAGGACACTCTCGCGCCTACCGGCTTCAGTATCGCTTCGAATTCGCCAGGGAAGGTATTCTGCACACAGGCGGCAGCGTACTGATCGGCCACGGCCAACGCCCCACGGTCATCATTAAGACCAGCAACGGCCAACTCATACAGGAAATGTAAAGCCCTTTTTACTTGACGACTTTGAGGTGTGGGCGTCGGGCCGGTTTCGGCTCAGGGCCATCATCGGGGTCGGTGGGAGGCATCGTTTCATCATCCTGTGAAAACATCATGCCCTGGCCGTTTTCCTTGGAGTAGATGGCCAGAACAGCTTCGACAGGAACGGTCACCGAATGCCTCCTGCCTGAAAAACGAGCGCTGAAGCTCACCAGGTCGTTGCTCATTTCGAGTTCGTTCACGGCTGCCTGGTCGATATTGAGGATCACTTTGCCTTTTTGGATAGCCTGTTCCGGGACATCGACGCCGTCGCTTGCCGCGTCGACCAGGATGTGGGGAGTCATGTTGTTGTCACTGATCCATTCATACAGGGCCCTCAATAGATAGGGCCTGTTGGATGTCATCTCTGCGGACATGAACGCTTATTCCCGAATTCAGGAAATACCCAGCACCAGGTCTCGCTCCGCCTGGGTCAGGCTCGACTTGAATGACGCTTTTGAGAAAATCCGGTGAGCGTAAGCCTCAACTGAAGCACCCGGTTTACCCAATTTCACGCCATAGGATGAAAGACGCCACAACAAGGGCCCGAGGCTGCAATCCACCAGGCTCAATTCGTCACTGAGAACGTATTCAGCCATTTTGAACAACTCATTGGCGGCAATGATGCTCTCTTTGAGTTGCCTGGCGGCTTGCTCGGCAGCAGTGCCGGTGCTGGCTTCGATTTCCATTGCAAGGGAATACCAGTCCCGCTGGACCCGGTAATGCACCAGTCTCAGTTTTGCCCGGGAAACAGGATCCACCGGCATCAGGGGTGGATGAGGATAGCGCTCATCCAGGTAATCGTTGATAACACCAGCGTCGTACAACACCAGGTCACGATCAACGAGCGTCGGAGCCTTGTTGTAAGGATTCAATTCCGCAAGGTCCGCCGCGGCGGATTCATTCTTGGAGACATTGACGATGTCGACGTTGATTCCTTTTTCGGCGAGAACGAACCGTACCCGGTGACAATCCAGACTGGTTTCGGCTGAATACAACGCCATGGTCGAACGACCTCGAACTGATACTGCCACATTATTCTCCCAATAGTGTTTGAACGGCCAGCAATTCCACTTTGAATTCCATGATCAGGTATTCCTAGTGAACATCACGCCAGTATTCAACTTTCAATGCGTAGGCCACTCCGGTGAAAAGCAGCAGAAACAACATTACCCAAATGCCCAAATTCTTTCTCTTCAGCTTGGCTGGCTCACTCAGGTAATCGAGGAACGTTACCAGATCCCTCACCGTTCTCTCATATTCTTCAACTGTCTGCACGCCTGGCACAGCCAATATCAATTGATCCGTAGCCTGCTCAGCGCCATGCTCTTCACCATGCGTCGATGCAGCGGGTTTCTGGATACCCTGCAGCTGCCACATCACGTGCGGCATTGAAGCATTGGGCAACACCAGGTTATTCCATCCGCCGCTTTCATCCTGGTAAAAAGTTTTCATATAGGTAAACAACCAGTCGTTGCCGCGGGATCTTGAAATCAATGAAAGGTCCGGTGGCGTTTTGCCAAGCCAGGCCTCAGCATCGCCGGGGCGCATGGCGATGTCCATGGTTTCGCCCATTTTTACATCTGCAAACACCAGGTTTTTCCGCACCAGGTCTTCGTCGAGACCCAGATCCTCCGCCAGGCGGTTATAACGCATGTAACTGGCGGCGTGGCATGAAAAACAATAATTTACGAACCACTTGGCGCCTCTCTGGATGGCTGCAACATCGCGCACATTGATGCCTGCTGACTCAAGGTTTCCACCCCCCGCAGCAATCACTGGGGAGGCGCTCGCGAGCAATGCGGTCATGCCGAATATGAGCGAGATGACTTTCTTGTTCATCAGTGTGTCACCCGCTCCGGTACTGGTTTGGTTTTTCCTTTGGGGCTGAGGAAAAACAGCAGAATGAAAAATGCGAAGTAAAGAAAGGTCCACACCCGCATCTCGATGGTCTCTGCCGGTGTACCCGTAGCCATACCCAGCATGCCCAGCCGCACAAATGTGATGGCAAATACGATGACCATGACCTTGTACCACATG
>DAOWGA010000220.1 GCA_030637665.1 Lysobacterales bacterium
GGCATCGACACAGTCAGCCCCCTATCAAGCCAGCCCGGCGGAGCAGGAACGCTTCGACTTCGTCAGCATTGTTCTTGCTGATACCGAGGATGTCTGGAAAGCAGAATTTACCCGGCATGAGGAAACCTATTCAGAACCACAACTGGAAATTTACACCGGGCGGATCAACACCGCCTGCGGCGCCGGGATGGCCCAGATGGGGCCGTTTTACTGCCCGAGTGACCGCAGGGTTTACATCGATTTGAGTTTCTACGACGAATTGGAAAGGACATTCCAGGCGCCGGGTGACTTCGCCCAGGCCTACGTGATCGCCCACGAGATCGGGCACCACGTCCAGACCCTGCTCGGCACTTCGCAAAAAGTACACGCCATGCGTGGACGGCCGGACTACAACGAGTACTCGGTCAGGCTGGAATTACAGGCGGACTATTACGCCGGCGTCTGGGCGCGCAACAACCAGCATTACCTGGACCAGGGAGATATCGAGGAAGCCATGCGCGCCGCCAACGCAATCGGCGATGACGCGATCCAGGGCCGCACCCGGGGCAAAGCGGTGCCGCACAGCTTTACGCACGGGACTTCGCAGCAACGGATGCGTTGGTTTAATAAGGGCTTCAGAAGCGGCAGCATCGAGGGTGGGGATACTTTTTCGATGCCTTACGAAGCGTTGTAGGAGCGGATTTATCCGCGAATTTCGCCGTTCATAGATTCGCGGATAAATCCGCTCCTACAATTCAAATCTTCTTGTACCGGTTTCGTTGCCTTCGGGGTCGAATTGCCGCTCCACAAATATCACGCTGCCGTCCCGGCCAACCAGCACCACCGTGGAACAACGGGTTCCGTACACCGGCGAGACGATGAAGTAATGCTTCATCAGCTGTTCCGGTGCCAGTCTCTCCTCGAGACTTTCTGGAATCTCGCCAGGCGTCAACGCCTGGTCAGTCAACAGTTCAAACAAGGCCTCCGGTTCCAGGTTTTCGTCTTCGAGTAATTCATCCAGGCGCTCCCGCCCCGAGTGAACCTTGGGCCAGTCGGTATCCAGCAGGTGGTTGCTCAGACCGTGGCTGCCGGCACTGATTGTGAACGCCTCGTCACTGCGGTTGGAAACCCAGGCGAGTGAATCGGGTGTGCCGAGCAACAGGTTGAACCCGCTATAGGCTGGACCCTGTGACAGCAATTCCCGGGCGTACGGGAGCGGCGTTCCATCGTCATTCAGGAAATCCCGAACAAGATGGCCGCGTGAATGTTCCAATGGGGTTTCAGGAACAAGCGGCTCCCGGTAGTTGGTAATCGCCGCAAAGCGCCCCGATCGTGTGATTCCCAGCCAGGTGCCGCCCGCCTGCAGATCACGGCCCGCCAGGATACGCGGCTCGTCCTCCCAGAAATCCGCCGCAGCGGACGGACGCTGGTGAAATTCATCCCGGTTCGCGGCCACAACCAGCGAGTAGCGGGAGTGTGCTTGCCAGGCAAAGAGGATAAGACACATATTTTGTACTATAAATTAAGGGACGAATTAATAAAAACGAACGGAGAATAATAATGCAAAGTCCCGGATGGTTCCTTTCCAGCAGTTCAAAAACCCGTTACTCGACCGGCGCACTCGCCTACTTCGCCCAGGGCATACCGATGGGCCTGTTGCACATTGCCCTGCCGGCCTGGCTGGCCGTTGAAGGTGTTTCACCTGCGAAGATTGCCACGTTTCTCGGGATCATCATGCTTCCCTGGGCCTTCAAGCTGCTGGTCGGGCCTTTGATGGATCACTTCGAATATCTGCCCATGGGCGCGCGGCGCCCGTGGGTGATCGGTGCCCAGTTCGGGATGGTGTTGAGCCTGTTGGCGCTGATGCGACTGGATGATCCGGTGGCTCAAATCGGCCTGCTGACGGCAATCGGATTCATGATCAACGCGTTCACCGCCACCCAGGACGTCGCGGTGGACGGAATGTCCATCGATCTCGTGCCGTTGGAGGAAGAAGGGCGGCTGAATGCATTCATGAGCTTTGGCAAAGCGGTGGGCTGGGCCCTGACCTCGGCAGTAACCGGAAGCCTGCTGGTGATCTATGGCATAAAAATTACAGCGCTGGTCTGCAGCATGGGGGCAGCGCTTATCTTCATTTACCTGATCATGGTGCGCGAGCGTCACAACGAACGCATGTTTCCATGGTCCGAAGGTGAGGCCTCCCCCAAAAACGAACCGCCACCAGCTTTCCGGCAGGTATTTTCAGACCTCAACCACATTCTCTGGACCCGGGCCAGCCTGATCATCATGGCCATCATGTTTTTTGACGGCATCGTGGGCGGGTATGGCCGGGCGCTGATGCCGATTGCCGCCGTCCAGGTTTTCGACTTCACAACTCCCCAGTGGTCCAACCTCAACGCAATAATGGGATTGACCGGCGCCGTGATCGCACTCGGACTGGGGCCAATCATCGACCGCTTCGGCGCCAAGACCATCATGGGCCTAACCATCTTCCTGACGGGTGTGCATGCCTTTACTCTGGCCGGCACCCAGGAACTTTGGAGCAACAGCACTTACGTGCTGGTGATGATGTCAGCCTGGATCGTGTTGCTGCCAGTAATCATGGTCTGCGCACTGGCGCTGGCGATGAGTATCTGTACGCACGGCGAATCGGCCACGCAGTTCGCCATCTACATGTCTGTTTCAAACCTGGGTGCAACGCTTGGTTCCATGTTCTACGGCATGGTGGCCGAGCACACCAGTTGGTCGCAAAACTACGCAATGAAGGGCTTCCTGGTGTTTCTGCTACTGCTGGCCATCCTGATGTTCCGCTCGCACGGACACCCGGAGGAATTGCTGGAAGAGTAGATTTCTTATTGGCTGGCGAATCAGATCAGTCCTCCAATAATCAGAATCGCACCATGGAGCAGCGAAGCATTCAGCAGTGTCAGATTGTAACTACGGATAAAAAATGAGGGTAACCATCGGTGATTGCGCGTCACTGCGCTGGCGGACGTATTGACCGCGTGGCGGTTCCTTGATGGTCATCCTGTATATCGGGGCGATGATAATGCCTGCCAGACCCGATGCAGCGGCCATGCTCAGCACACGAATCTCACGCGACGCCACCAAGGAAAGCATCAATGGCCGACAGGGATTCAGGCTCATCAA
>DAOWGA010000226.1 GCA_030637665.1 Lysobacterales bacterium
ATTGACGGGCATGGCACAAATCTCCTTTGCCAGAAAAGACACCGATATTATGACGGATTGATCGAGCACTTTTCGTGCTCTGGATCAAGACAAATTTGAGCAGGCCTTCTTCTATCAAAATAAATGCAAACGAGGTGGGGTTAATGGTGGCCGGTTATTTACCTGAAATATAATGCTGAATGACATCCCATTGCGCCTCACCATGCATGCCTGCCTGTTCAAGGCAAACATCGCCGGGACCACTTCCCAGGAAAGTCCCGTTCTTCCAGGGGTAGAGCGTGTACTCTCTGCCTCTCTCAGACATCGTCCACCGGTAGGTCGTGGCCACTGTAAAACCTGAGATCATCATCGCTGAAGATGCTGATGAAGATGGATAGATTTCCTTTCTCCGTTGCATGTCAAGGCGGTCGAATAGCTCTGCGCTGGAAACGTAATAGACATCCAGGTTGATGCCCTTTTCCTTCAGGCGGGGAAGGACCCCGGTAATGAAGGCATAGGCAACATCACTGCCCTGGTAAACGACGGTGGCGTCAGGGGCGCCGTTCGCCTGCAGGAGTTTGTATACGCCTGTGATGGATTTCTCGGCTGCTGCCAGCCCCAGAGCCTTGCGATCCACAATCGTTTCGGACGGGCGGGTCACGTACGGAGCCAGCACCGCCGGGCGCTGCAGAAGCGATTCAATGGTCAGGGGCCAGAGCTCGTTCGGGTCCCAGGGGGTGAGCGTGATCATGACATCGCCGGGGAAGTTTTCCTGCAGAACCTGCAGGGCCTGAGGTTCTGCATGAGTCGGCCCGTCTTCACCGGTCTTGACCCCTGTGTGGCCGCAAACCACGACAAACGTCTTGTTCGGCTCGCCAGGCACCCGGTGCCGCAGAGTCTGTTGCCCGATGCCATGCGTCTTGGCACAGATGGTATTGAGCGGGGCGATGAATGCTCCATAAGAGGAGCCAACGCCCATTTGATACCCCATAGAGGCGATACCCGAACAAATTCCACCCATGGCGTCTTCTGTGATGCCGCCTGCGGAAAACAGCCTGGATTCGGGGTTTTTTGTCGGGTGCCAGAAGCCTGAGCCGAAACCGGCGCCAATATTGGAAATATTGGTTGAGCCGTACAAATCAGCCGCTGTCGCAAGAACAGCACCGTTGGTAAGCCTGTTTACGTGGTTAAGGCAGTTAGCCAGTGAACCGCGCAGTGTCTGGGCTGACCCAATCTCGTAGGTGCACGATTCGGGGCGTTCCAGGGGTGAGATGGCATTGTCTTCATACAGTTTTCCCAGCTCAGGCGCGTTACTGCGCAACTCCCTGGGTGATGCTGCAAGCCGTTGCTTACTGCTCATAACCCAGGCGGCCAATTGCTGTGTCAAAGCCGGCTTGGATTCAAAGGCCTTGCGAATCGTCATGAGCGACTCGTAATAGGCTTTCTCGATGCTCTCGGGATTCTTTTCTCCCTCAAAGCGCGGAAACGTCAGCCCGAGCTTCTGTTCGAAAGGCTCCAGGGCCGTCAGATATTCTTCACTGTAGAACTTGTGGCCGGCACCGTGGGACCTGGCGCCTTCCATACCATATTTCCATCTTTTGCTCGTGAGGCCGTCCTTTAGAACCTGACCACGGTGTTCGAGTCCGGCGTCCTGGTTCTGAGCCTGGCGGATTTGCGCAAAATTAAATCCGTCCGGCACAAAAATGACGTTGAATCCGTGTACCAGCAAGAATTCGCACGGATCCCACTGAACGTACTCGCCGGCCTTGTCACCCACTCGTGTGACAAAATCCGAATCAATGGAGGCCTGGTTCCAATCAACGTGGAAATAGAGATTGTCCAGGCCGGAGCTTGCGGCACAGGCCAGGGCTTCAGCCACCCGGCCGGGGGTCATGCCACCTTCACCCTCAATGACATGCACATCAGGCGCATTTTCGCCATGCATATCCTTGAGGCTTAGTGCCAGGCCCACCGACCCGGCGACACCGACACCGCTGGGTCCGGTTGACAGCCAGACAAACGGGGTTTGCGGGGTAGGGTGTCCATCCAGTGGTTTTGCGTTGAACTCCAGGAACAAAGGCGTTTTCGTAATCGGATTCTTGCGGAACCCCAGCAAGTCTTCCAGACGGAGTTGCTGGCGCACTTCCGGCAGTTGGCCCCGGTCAAGCTGTCGAACGATCTCATTGCGGCAGGCCCACATGGCATAGAGGCCCAGGGCCTTGTGACCCGCGGCATAAGAAATGATGTCGGCAGTCCGGTCCATGGGATTGGAAATGTCGTAGTTCATCTGATTGAAAATCAGCGACTCCACGATACGGCCGCTGGAGACACTTCCGCCTGGATGTCCGGACGATGCGTGATTGAACATGACCGCACACAAGGTTCTGTAGCACAGGTCCAGGAATTCCAGGCTGTCCTTCTCCTCGGCAGGAAGGCCTGGGCAGTCGCTGGGGTCGATTGAGATGTACTCGGTGCCCCGGTCTTTCAAATTGAGTGAAAATGACATGCGGAAATTTCCTTTCTGGCCCGGGGACCCTTTTTCTTCAAAAATGGTGCAAATCCGGTTTCATCGTTGACAGCAACTGAATTGCATCAGAAGAACTTCAGGTTTGTAAGCGATAAAACAAGACATTCAAATCTATGTCAAAGGTTCCTTAAGCGGGTGGGGCTTTTAATGCAGTTTAACAACCCGGCCCCCGGTGTGCCCCCGGCTTGAATTGGGTTATGCTTGCCAAAATTCCATTGACAGGGAACTGGACACGATGCGACACCAGTTTGGAACAGAAAAAAGGCCTCCTTATGCAAGCATGGGGTGATGGCGACGCTACCGGGGGAGCTTCTCTGACCAAACTGTATTATCGGTGTTTACTTTTCCTGATTTTCCTCGCTGGAGCCTCGATCCGCCTCTACCGTATCGGTGACCAGGTGGTACTTGACGACGAGTGGCACGCACTGAATGCTGTGCAATATCACGATTTCGGCTGGATATTCACTCATTTCGGCGGATCTAACCACAGTATTCCACTTGCGCTTCTTTATGAGCTTCAATATCCATTGACAGGGCTCAATGAAATTCTTTTGCGCTGGCCAATGCTCATGGCAGGCTGTGCAATCCTGTTAATTTTGCCGTACATGCTGCGCCACTGGCTGAGTCGGCCGGAACGCCTGGTGCTGGCTGCATTACTTGCCATCTCTCCTTTCCTGATCTATTACAGCCGATTCGCCCGGCCTTACTCCGTATTGGTAGTGCTGGAGTCCGGAGCGCTGCTGCTGGCGTGGCACTGGTGGAAGAGCAATCAGCTCAGATACGGAGTCGGCTGGGTGCTCCTGGCAACGATTTCTGCCTGGTTCAATACTCCTGCGCTCATGGTGGTCACAGCGCCTTTCGTTTGGTTTGGACTGCTTGCGACGCTCCGGGCCATGCGTGTTCGTGACTGGACTGGCCTTAAGAAGTTGGCTGCAATCGGAATCGCCATGTTGGTATTGCTTGCAGCTTTGCTGGGTCCGGCGCTGGTCACGCAGCCCGGTGCTATCACCAGAAAGGTAGGCCGGCATTTCATCGACTGGGACACACTGCCCTGGGCGCTGTCGCTTGCATCCGGTTCAGGCCGGGTATGGGTATTTGTCTCAATGGGTCTCTTGTCCCTCCTGGGTCTGAGAGTTCTCTTGCGCCGGGATAAAGAGTTCACCCGGTATATGCTTGCTACAGGCCTGTCGGCAGTGCTCATTCTCATAGTGACCGGTGCAGCTTTCTCCGTGCACGGCAATGTGTTTTTGCGCTACATAATCGGCTTACTGCCGTTTTTTCTCAGCTGCGCCGCAGTTGGACTTGTCCATGCAACGGTCCAAATTGTACATCGCACAGGATTGCCCGTTGCGATGAACAGCGTGACCCTCGTGATCGCCATGGTGGTCCTGGTTGTGGCGGGGCCAATCCCGGATTGGCCCCTGCGTAACAATCAGTTTGTCACACACCAGAACTACCATTTCCATTACAACTGGGAGCGCAACAGATATCGCTTGTGGATGGATACCTGGTATCAAGCTGAGCCTTTCTATGAAGAAATAGCGGCAATGCACGATGAGGGAGAAGCCGTTATTGTGGAAGCACCCTGGTTTCTGGAGTCATATGCAAACCCCATAAACCTTCAGCAGGAAGTGCACCACCAACGGGTGCTGATCGGTTTCATAAATGGCGTGTGCGCTGGTCCACTGTATGGGGAACTGACAACAGGCCAGCCGGGCATGAAGTTCCGTAACTTTGTCTACCTGCAAGAACTTCTCGATGGAACCCGGACTGCTGATTACCTTGTACTGCGCCACCGTGGAATGCCGGAAAAAACGCGTGAAATAGAAATGGATTTTAATAAGTGTGAGCAAGCTGTCCGGGCCCGATTTGGTGAACCCTGGCGGGAATCTGAATTCGCGTTGGTGTTCAGGATCGCCCAGCCAGGCTGATCCTCTTTGCGTATGGAGATTACTGAATTCCTGATGCTATGCCTGAATCCATGACAAAACCTCCCGGCCGGAGATTACCGGCCTGGGCAACCGTCCTGTGGCTGCAAGCCATGCTGGTTTCGCTGGCGCTCTGGAGACTGCACGAAATCCGGCAATCAGTACTGGGTGTTGACGAGTGCCTGTCCTGCCAGGCTGCGACGCTGCTTCAGCATGAGGCGGGATTGTGGGCCATCGCCTGGCTGATGCTGGCACTGGCCACCTGGTCCGGGCGCTTCCTGCGAATATTGCCGGTCGCCGTTTTCTGGCTGCTGCTGTTTTTTCTGGCCGCCGATGCACTGGTGCTTGGCCAGTTCAGCCTGCGCCTTTACCTGGCCGATATCTTCAAATTCGGGCAGCAACCGCAATTCGTAGTTGATTACCTCCGGCAAGCGGCTGGCTGGTTCTGGTTGCCGATGGCTTTGCTGGTTTTGGCCGGTTTGCCATGGCTCACACTACGTGTCATTCGCAAGGGCGGGCTGACCACGAAATGGGCGCTGATCATGTGCGTTCTGTCCCTGCTGTTATATGCCTTACCCGACCAAAGCGAGCATCCACTGCCCTGGACTTACCAGAACCTGCTGGAGGCCAACCTGCACACCGGCGTCGACCAGCAGTTCTCCGAAGGCTACCTGTCGCAATTGCTGGCTGAGCAGCCGGAAGGCCTCGCCGCTCAACAATGCCTGCCCGGCCTGGGGCGGGGCAGTGATGTCATTATCGTGGCGATAGAGTCCCTGTCCTGGTACCACTCGGGATTGCTGCTCGAAGATTCCCTGGACGCGATGCCCGGCCTGGATGCGCTGGCCCGGAGCAACACCTGGTGGGAAGCCTTTCACGCCAATGGCTTCACCACTGACCATGGCCTGATTGCGATGCTGGCGGATCAGTTACCGCTGCCGGCAGTTAATCGTTACCGCAGCTTACATGTATTCGAAGGATATCCTAGCGGGCCCCGCACCCTTCCTTACAGGCTCGCAAAAGATGGCTATTACTCCGCCTTTCTGACTTCCGGCGACCTGGGTTTCCTGGGAAAAGACGAGTGGTTGATTAACATCGGATTCGATCACATTGAAGGCCATGAAACGGCGGAATATGCCGGAGAAGAACGCTTTGGATTTGGCGCGGTGAACGACCAGTTGCTGTACCGCCGGGTGCTCAACTGGCTGCAGGACGGGCGCCCTGCGGAACAGCCAGTGTTTGCCTTTGTAGAAACCGTCACGACCCATCCGCCATTCCTTGATCCTGAAACAAAGATTTCGGACGAAGTAGTGGCTTTTCGTTTCGCAGACCGCGCACTTTCAGATTTTGTAAAGGCACTGGAAAACGCAGGTTATTTCGAAAACGGCCTGCTGATTATCACCAGCGACCAGCGCGCGCTCACACCGGTGCGTGCGGCGGAAAAAGTTGCCTTCGGCGCTGCGGCCGGTGCGCGTTTGCCCTTGGTCATGATCGGTAGAGATTTACCTCTCTCCGGCCGCCAGGACACGCCGGCACAAATGCAGGACTTGCCGTTCAGCCTGGATTACCTCCTGACGGACGAGGCCTGCCGCCTGCCGGGGCAAGGCAATTTGTTCACAGGCGAGCCCCCCGGGTGCATCTACCAGCCAGATGGTAACCGGCGTGATATTATCCATGCTTTTTGCGGGTCTGATAGCGCTGAGATCAGGATGGATGGCGATGACACGCGGGTGGTGAAAGGCTCTTTGCCTGATGCCGATAAGCGCATCCGCGAATTGAACTACCTGCGCGCCCGGCTGGGCGTGCAGGAAGCAAATCTGCGAATGGTGCTTTGAGTAATGGTTCAGGTCAGAATTCCGGACCGAAACATTTAGAATCGATGCTGCGTTATGACGGCGGTACTATATTTTGTCGCACTGTGCCACTGCGCCAATTATTCGTTTTATACTCTGCTCGGGCATGGACGATATTAGAGATTTAATGATGACTCGATCTGGTGAATTGATACCTTTTAAAAAATCGGCCGGTGCTCCGGACCGGAAACGCCCCCGCGAGTTTCATCCAACGCGACCAGCCTCAGAGGAGGAACACAAAGAATTCAAGATGGCCGGCGGGATACTGGGGGCTATTGGTGGAACGCCACTCGTCCAGCTTGAAAAGATCTTCGAGCCCTAACAATTCAAGGATTTAATTCATATGTCAGTCGTTTGGAGTTGCAATGAGTGGGATCAACTTGAAGAAGTGATTGTGGGAAATCCGTTGCGTGCGCGATTTCCTACAGCAGACCGAAGTACCCAACTGGCGGAATTTCCCGACCGTTCATTGGAAGAAATACCGCAAGGCCCTTTTCCACAGCAGATCATTGAAGAGACCGAAGAGGATTTGAACGCATTTGTCGAAGTCCTGGAAGGATTGGGTATTACCGTCAAACGCCCGGAGACATGGCCGCACGAGTCTAAATTTTCCACCATCCATTGGGAATCTGAGGGCTACTACAATTATTGCCCCCGCGACATCATGCTGGTCATCGGCGATCACATTATCGAGACACCCAATGTAATACGCAGCCGCTCCCAGGAAACTTTCAGCTATCGCACGATGATGGTTGAATATTTAAAGTCAGGCGCAAAATGGTACAGCGCACCCAAACCCATGCTTTTAGACTCGCTGTTTGAGGTTGATCTGGATAAGCCCACACCACGTAACGATGAACCGGCTTTTGATGCAGCAAACATCC
>DAOWGA010000316.1 GCA_030637665.1 Lysobacterales bacterium
AGCCGGAAAGCAGCTATTCAGCGTGCGTGAATTTCGGCATCGCTAATAGCAGCAAACGGCCAAGAGCAGAGATAAAGCGGCTAAGAAAAACCCGGCAATCAGCCGGGTTTTTCTGTCGTTTTTCCTTAGTGTTTTAGGGTGTGTACCAGATGGGCGAGGTGTAGGCTCTTTCCTGGTGGCTCAACGGTACATCGGCGTTCATCTTGGTCCCAAAAAATGCCATATCGTGTGCTTGCCAGGTTGGTGTCGGGATTTCCATGACTCGGGCGTAATAGACAGCTGGTACTTCCGGATCAAATTCGGGGTCGGTCCATATTGCACGCAATTCGGCATCTCCAATATCATTCGTGAAGATGGCATTGTCCGTATCAACTGTATTACCAACTGGTGTACGACACCTGCCGTCCGCATCAATCTTGCGCCCATCGGAAACAGCTACGTCATAGATTTTCTCATGGCGCTTGCCTTTTTTCTCCACCCAGCCCTTTATAATCTGGATTCGATCCAGGTTTCCAGCCGATGGGTCCTTCAAAGCACCTACCATGAAGGTAGGCTCTCCTTTATCTGCCGGCCGTGAAGCAAGATCGCCCCCCATGGGGACCCCTTTGTCATAGCCGATGCTGACCACGTCCGGACGATAAAGGTCATCACTTGCGTAATCCCAGCCGCCGAAAAAGCGAACGACAATTCGTGTACCGGTTGTGGCATAGGTCTCTTTTTTCTGCATGCCGTTGAAAATTCCCTCGCGGGTGTTTTCTCGAGCCCAGACGGCAGCCAGGCCGGATGCCAGTGTTTCGTACTCGTAGGTGGATAAACTCTCGTCTCCACTGAACGCCTTAATCACATAGTGTTCGTAGCGATCTGCTGATGGCTCAGCTGTGGGCATTTTCCCCCAAAAATTGTCGTCACGGGTGGCAGCAAGACTGGTGTGGGCATCGGTACTGCCGACCATACCGAACTTGAATGGATTAACTCCTAGTTTCTGCTGTTGTTGCAGCCCAACCTGGAGCGCAGTACGGGCATATTCGTATTGCAGCATCTCATCTTCCTTGGGCTTCATGCCTGCGATGTCGCCTTTGTCCCAAGTTCCATAGTCGGCAAACTCATCTTCGGAAGAAAGGAAGGGATGCGCTTCACCATCACCCTTGATCTGGGTTACCTCGTACAATGGTTCCCACTTCATCCGGGCCTCGGCGTAATCGCGATCAATGCGCTTGCCATTCAGGCGCTCAACTGAAAACATCAACCCGTTGGAAAGGTTACCGTTATGAGGAATGGCCATAATCCGGCCACCGGTCTTGGTTTCGTAGTTGGCCATCCACTTCCACAAGTCTTCCGGGTCCATTGATTGGTACGCACTGAAAGGCACTACTTCCGATGCCCGACGGCCGTCATCACGAAAAATGACTACGCGATGCAGGTTACTGGGGGATTCTGCTGTATTCAGAGAGGTCCACTCATAACCAATCAGTGCAGTGAACTGCCCCGGATTGTTGTGCAGTTCAGCAGCTTCGATCTGGCGGTCCCAGACCGATCGTTGCATGGACTGACTTTTGATTGGATCGCCGGTGAACATGGTGGCACCCCACTCCAAGAAAGCTTCGTATCCTTTTCCGGCATTGACCATGTCGTACCATCTTTTTCCGTTTTCAGTGGCCAACAGGTCAGGGTTTCCTTCTGCGATAAAGGGTGCAAGTCCCAGTGCTTCGGCGTGGTCGGATACGACCAGGAAGTCAAGCGGGCGAATCAGCCGGGCGCGCTGCCCTGTACTGGTCAATACCTCTTCTCCCTTGGCGAAACGGTAGGCTTCATCAGGACCGAGGCGATTACCAATCATCCCTGAATCTGATGAGTACCGGGTATGCAAATGTGTATCACCCCAGTACACGCCCTCGGCGAAATTACTGTTGTGTGCCGTTCTTTCCACATACGGAGAATAGATGCGTTCCTTGCCAGCCATTTCGGCGGCAGTCGGCGAAATATCTGTTTGAGCAAAAAGCAGTGTTGGCATTAGTAGCACAATCAACGCTATCAACCACAACCTCTTCATGGTTCTCTCCTAAATTGATTTGATGACAAGATCAGCATCTAACAGTTTACGGCAAAGCAACCTGCTTGTGGATTAATTCAAGACCCGTGTTCTTACCTTCTGGCATGACCTGTCTATGTTCTGGATTGGGTCGTGAGCCGCTATAAGCGGCCACTGACGCCATTGTTCTGCTTCTCACCAGAAAGCGGTCGTAATTTGGTAGCAAAATTCAGAGGTACGTAAGACCGGAGTCGGCCATGAGCGGCCATGGAAGCCGCCATTCAGGTATTTAAAGTTTGCTCCACTCCTCCACCCCCTCACAGGTCTCCGGCATGGGTTGCCAGTCGTCAGGTGCCGGATTGTTGAAGCAGATCAGCTGCAGGACTTTTTCGCGTTCCTCTGCGAGGATGGCCTCCAGTTCCTGTCGCAGCGCGACATACCCCGGATCGTCCCGCAGATCTTCAAACATAGGGTCGCTAAACAGGACATGGGTACGTAGCCCGTGCTGTATGGCCGATTTCAGCGCTTGGACGGCGGGGTCCCGGTCGTGCTCGAAGGCGGCGAGCAGAGCTTCTGCCAGATCCAGAAACCAGGTTTTTACACCGGCCGCGCGACGTTCCCCAAGGAGCTGCCTGACGATGCTCGCGGCTTCCTGCGCACCGGGCTCGTCACTTGCTTTACGGCGCGCCAGTGCCAATGCCATCGTTTGGCCGAGAGGGTTCCACCCCGGGATTGGCTGGCCTTCGAGCGCCATATCCAGCAAGCGCTCATATATGGGCAGCGCTTCATCGAAACGGCCTGCGAGATACAAAGCATCGGCCGCATCCCCAATCATGATTATGTCATCCGGGTAGAGTTCCAGATTTTTCAGCACCGCCTGGATGGCCTCGTCCCAACGCCCTTCGTGGGCATCGGTCAGGTAAGAATAGGCATCAATCGTGCGCCGTGCCTCGTCAAATTCACCGATCGTCAGGAATACGAACATTACATGCCACTCATTGTCTGGCCCTTTCAATGCCCAGTACAGGCCTTCGGCAAGCTTGCCCTCACGCTGGAGATAGGTGTTCACATGCACCCGGTACCCCGCCCACAGCTTCTTCTCTGCGAGCAACTGATCGGCGATTGCGTGGGCCTCCTCGGTCCGCCCCTGGGCGGCCAGTCCCATGGCATGACTCACGCGACCGACCACCGATAGCGGATCGATGACCAGCACCTGCTCGCGGAGGATCTCCGCTTCCTCGTTGCGGCCCAGTCCATCAAGCGCATTCGCCAGCCAGCGCATAGCGTCGATGTAGTTCGGATTCACCGCCAGGGCCTTGCGCGCATGCGCGGCTGCGGATTCAAAGTCCTCGTCTTTTAGGGCGAGCAAAACCCGCCCCGCGTGGGCCTCCGCAAGATCCGGCTCGAGCGCCTGGGCACGGTCCAGGTGCTCGATGGCAGTATGCCTTTCCACCGGGGTGAATCCGGAATAAAGAATCATGGCGATCGCCAGCTGCGCATGGGCAGGCGCAAAGTTTGCATCCAGGCGCAGGGCGCGTTCGAGGTGAGGAATCGCTGCCGCCGTATTTCCCCGGCCACGCTGGTTGAACAGATCGCGCCCCCGGAGGTAGGCGTCATAGGCCGCGGAATTGGCCGCCTTGATGGCGGTGGGTTGCACCGCTTCACCCGCAACCAACGCGAGCTTCACTTTGAGCGCATCGCCGATGGCCTCCGCAATCTCGTCCTGCACGGCAAAGATGTCATCCAGCGTCCGATCGTAGGTCTCTGACCACAGATGGGTGTCGGAGCGCGCCTCGATCAGCTGCGCGGTGATGCGCACCCGGCCGCCGGCCCTGCGCACCGAGCCCTCGAGTATGTGGGCGACGTTCAGTCGTTTCCCCACCTCGGGGATGGCGACGTCCTTGCCCTTGAAAGAGAAAGACGAGGAGCGCGAGATCACCCGCAGTTCGGGAATCTTGGCCAACAGGTTGAGCAGTTCCTCCGAAATGCCATCGGAGAAGTATTCATTGCCCGCGTCGTCGCTCATGTTGATGAACGGCAGCACTGCGATGGATTGGTCGCCGTAGGACTCCACTAGCGCGTCTGAACGCGCTTGCTGGGCTGTTTCCTCCACCAGATCCGACACCCGAGCAGGTTCCAACACAAACTTGTCAAAGGCAAAATAACCCAGTGCCAGGGCCAGCAATATGATGATGA
>DAOWGA010000120.1 GCA_030637665.1 Lysobacterales bacterium
CTGCAAATTCCGGATCCTTCGTGCAATAAGCAGGTTAAAATAATATCTTTCCCAAAGGCAGTGAATCCATGAACGACCCGCATCTCACCCAAGTCTTTTTCCGCCTCGCCTTCCTGTTGCCATTTCTGCTATTGCCGGCACATGCCATTGCCGATAAACCCACGACCCGCCACTACGACTGGCTGACTGCCGACACAGTATCCGGTTCCCATGTGCTTGAGATCCGGGCCGATGGAACACGCGTGGCAGACTTTGAATTCAACGACCGGGGGCGCGGGCCGAAGATACACGAAGAGGCAAAATCGGATGAGACCGGAATGCTCACTTCACTGCAGGTCAGTGGCCATTCCTATATGGGCGCGCCTGCTGATGAATCATTCTTGGTAGAAAATGGCAAGGCCCGCTGGAAAAGCACGCTGGAAGAAGGCGAAGCGGCTGCCGGGCAGGGGTACTACTCCGCAAACGATGGCACACCTGAACAGCTTGCCATGTTGGCGCGGGCGCTGCTGGCCAGCACTGCAGGAGAGTTGAACCTGCTTCCCGCCGGCAAGGCCTCCATTCAGAAAGTAACAGACAAGGTCATCACTCACGCTGAACAGGAACAACGGGTTTCGCTTTATGCGATCAGTGGCTTGAGTTTCACACCTCAATACCTGTGGCTGGATGCTGATAATGAGTTGTTCACGCTGGCCATGGGCTGGATGGGTCTGACACCTCAGGGGCTCCATGAAGTACTGCCCCGGTTGCAGGAAATTCAGGATCGCGCCGAGCAGGACTATCATCGCCAATTGGCTGAGAAACTCACCAACAAGCTGCCCGCGAACTGGATTCTCAGGAATGTGTCCATCGTCAACGTGGAAAGCGGAACGCTGAAGACCGGCCAACTGGTAGCAGTATCAAACGGCAAGATCGTGAAAATCATGGATGATGCCAGGCTGAAACCACCCACTGCCGATGACACTGAAACCAGGATCATCGACGGCCAGGGCCTGGTCCTGATTCCCGGTTTGTGGGATATGCACACCCACCTGTCCCTGGAGGCCGGGCTCATGCAAATTGCGGCCGGCGTCAGTACCGTGCGGGACCTGGCCAATGATCCGGTGCGGCTGAAATCCATTCGCCAGTCGTTCGATTCGGGTGAAGTGATCGGGCCGCGTTCGTTCACTGCCGGCTTCATTGACAAGAAAAGCCCGTATTCCGCACCGACCGGGCGCCTGGCGCAAAGCCTGGACGATGCACTGGTCATGGTTCGGGAATATGCTGAAATGGGTTACCCCCAGATCAAGATCTATTCTTCGATTGAACCGGAGTGGGTCAAGCCCATTGCCGAAGAAACCCACCGGCACGGTATGCGCCTGTCAGGCCATATTCCGTCCTACATGACGGCCAGCCAGGCGGTAAATGACGGCTTTGATGAAATTCAGCACATCAATATGCTGTTTTTGAATTTCCTGGCCGGCCCGGAAGATGACACGCGCACACCGCTGCGATTTTCGTTGGTGGCCGAGAAAGCGGTCGACATGGACCTGGATTCACCCTCCGTAAATGCGTTTATAGAGTTGCTTAGGGAAAAAGGCATCGTGGTCGACCCGACGGTGACCATATTCGACGGGATGTTCCGCCACCGCTCGGGTGAACTTAACCCCGAGTACGCGATGATTGCCGATCACATGCCGCCCTCGGTGAGGCGCAGCATGCTGGGTGGCGAGATGGACATCAATGACAGCAATGCCGCCCGCTATGCCAGGTCTGCGGACGCACTGCTGGAAATGATCGGCAAACTGCACAAAGCAGGCGTTCCCCTGGTCGCCGGCACCGATGCCATGGCGGGCTTTACCCTGCACCGCGAACTCGAACTCTATCACCGCGCCGGGATCAGTAACGCTGATGTCCTGAGAATTGCCACCATCGGATCAGCCAAAGTCGCAGGCGTAGCAGACCAGACTGGCTCGATCAGCGAGGGAAAACAGGCCGATTTTGTGCTGCTTGAAGGCAACCCCCTGGAAAATATCAGTGCCGTACGCAAACCCGTCGCCGTCTTCAAAGGCGACCGCTGGTTTGACCCCGCACAACTCTACGAAGCCATAGGCATTAAACCTTTCACGCGCTGACAATGTTCCAAAAACTTTTCTGTGCTTGCAGAGGGTGGAGAGAGTTATGTCTGTAAATTATAAAGAGCCTGGGCCATGAAAATAGCGGCCGAACAAATTGATGTTACCTGTCCTGAATCCGAAATATACAATGAGTTGCTGGCGCTGGACGGTAAACACATTTTGGAGCTGGGTTGTGGCAGCGCTGAGATCACCCGCAACATTGCGACATCCGGTACTGATCGCAAAATTACCGCATTTGAAGTTGACCAGATTGCCC
>DAOWGA010000262.1 GCA_030637665.1 Lysobacterales bacterium
AGCCGCAGATCACCATGTTGTACCGGAATATCCCGCCGTTTCCGCAGCGCCAACTCAATTTGCATGGTATCCAGCACCACGAATGGCGGCGCAACACCGGCCCATGAGATGCAGGCCTTCTGCAGGAAAACCAGGTAAAACGGGTCACTTAGGTGGCCCGTTTTTTTTTGCGAAACCCGACAGATGATTGTCCTGCAAGCAGGTTCCCGATCTCTCCCTCAAACACCGATTACCGAAATCATGGGAAATACGGGCGATAAGTACATGTCGGCTTGCCCCGCACGGCTTGCATCGCGAACAAGGTTCGCTCCCATACGACTTGGTAGGTGCGGCTATGAGGCTTTGGGCACCTGATGTAAACAACGTTGCTGGAGTTCGTAGCTACTCCGCATCGAGAGATTCTCTGGCCGCGGCAAGCAGCTTATGTGCCTCACTGATCAGGTAGGCATGGATGTCTTCCGCTTCTTCGAAATTCAACAGGCTGGAAAATGACGCCATGCCCCGCTCATGGTAAAGACCGCCAATGACGATGGGCTTGAACAGTTCATGTTTTTCCGCAGTCATGTAGCGAAGGTCCGGCATGAAACTGGCAGCGGAAATGGCGCCTTCACCATGACAGGCGAAGCAATTGGTGTGGTACAGATCATCGCCACGCTGAATCTGGTCCGCATCCGCTGTCAGCGCCGGGGGTTCAGGTGTTCCGCGATTGAATGGTACGGGTTGCGGCAGAGCGCCTTTCGCATTGAGCTCAAAAACCAGCAAACGGCTGCGATTAACGGTGCCGGATGATCTACCCGACAGCTCTCCAAAAGTAATCACTGTTCCACCCCAACCGGCCACTATCGCAACAAATTGCCTGTCGCCTGCCATGTAGCTGATGGGTGCCGCTACGATGCCGGATTGAGCATCGAAGGTCCACAGTCGTTCACCATTATCAGCGCGGTAAGATGCGAACTGGCCATCGGCATTTCCCTGGAAGATCAGGTTGCCGGCGGTGGACAATATGCCTCCGTTCCACAGATTGCTGTGCGCGAAGCGCCAGACTTCTTTTTGAGCCACGGGGTCCCAGGCCGTGATGAAACCGGTGAACTGGCTGAACAGTCCGGCGCGTTGCTCTGGATCATCCGGCAGGGTCGCTTTGGTCCAGTCCAGACCGGTATTGATGAAACCCGGCCTGTGTTCGAAGCCCGGGTCATCAGCGTATACGCCCAGGTTTTGCTGGGCCGGGATGTACACCAGACCAGTCACCGGGCTGTAACTCATCGGGTGCCAGTTGTGGCCACCCTGGTTACCCGGATATACGACAACCGGCACGCCCTCATCGTAACGCACGCCGGGTTCTTCCACCGGCCTGCCGGTTTCAGGATCCACATGGCTGGCCCAGCTGACCTTGGTGTACTTCTCGGCAGAGAGAAATTCACCGCTTGCCCGGTCCAGCACGTAGAAAAAGCCATTCTTGGGCGCCTGCATGACAACCTGCCGGATTCTGCCGCCAATCTCCAGATCGGCAAGAATCAGGTGCTGCGTGGCCGTGAAGTCCCAGGTCTCACCCGGTGTAGTCTGGTAATGCCAGACATATTCCCCGGTATCCGGCCTGAGCGCGACGATGGAGGACAGGAACAGATTGTCGCCACCTCCCGGACTGCGAATTTGCCGGTTCCACGGGGCGCCGTTGCCGACGCCGATATAGAGCAGGTCAAGTTCCGGATCATAGGCCATGGAGTCCCAGACGGTTCCTCCGCCACCGATTTTCCACCATTCCCCAGTCCATGTTTCGGCGGCCTGCTCCAGAATCGGATTTTCAAACGGCTGCGACGGATCTCCGGGAACCGTATAAAAACGCCAGGCCAGTTTGCCGGTATCCGCATCATAGGCAGACACATAGCCACGCACATCGTACTCGCCTCCACCATTACCGATCAGCACCTTGCCCTTCACCACACGGGGCGCACCGGTGATGGTATAGGCGGCCTCTTCCGGTGTTGTCTGCACCTGCCACAGTACGTGGCCATCGGCCGCGTCAAGAGCCATCAGCCTGCCATCGATGGTGCCGACGAAGATTTTTCCCTGCCACGCTGCAACACCACGATTGACTACGTCACAACAGGCGTGAATCGCCTTGGCGCCCGGCACTTCCGGGTTGTGAGTCCATAGTAGTTTGCCCGTCACGGCGTCAAAGGCATATACCATGCTCCAGGAACCACTGACATAGATAACGCCATCGATCATCAGCGGGGTGGCTTCCATACCCCGGTTAGTCGGAAAATCAAAAAACCAGCTCAGGCCAAGCCGCCCGACATTGCTGTCCTTGATGGTATCCAGCGGGCTGAATCGCTGTTCGTCATAGGTCCGCCCGTGACTGAGCCAGCTACCGGGTTCACTGTTGGCATTGATGATCCGGCTGGCGTCTACATCGGCAGGCGTTATGGCAACTGCCGGGGTAGTTTCTGAACCGGGCTGATCGGCAGTCCTGTCTCCACAGGCTGCCAGCATCAGTGCAAGTAATACCAAAAGTGCTAATTCAGGGCGCATATGGCCCGCTTTGATGAGTTTCATCTGATTCCGCTCTTTCCAGCTTACAAGATACAATGGTGATCATAGTGTTTTTGCGTTATTTGCGCAGCATGCGGGGCATTGTGGCCTGCCTTGAATCAACTAAAACACTTTGGAAATGAAGTAGAATCGCATGATCCTGAAATCCAATGAATTACATCACGGAAACTCCAATATGAACCCACTGCTGGAAAAAATCAGAGATGTCGTCGGCGCCAATGGAATGTTGTTGGGTGATGACGTCAGCAACCGTTCGGATTCCTGGCCGCCCGTGGGTGGCTGCCAGGCCATGGCCCTGGTACGCCCCTCCACAACCACTGAA
>DAOWGA010000070.1 GCA_030637665.1 Lysobacterales bacterium
ATTCCTGAAAAGGGTGTACGAAGACGGCAGGAACAGCCAGCCATTGGTCAAGCGCCACCCTGAGTACAACGACCTCATCTCACGATTTATCGGTCTTTATACCGAAATCATGGCCAAGGGCCTGGAAAACGAAAAAACAAAATGAAGCCTGGCAGGAAACTGCCCTGCCTGTTGGTAATGTTCATGTGCATTGGCGCCACTAGTTTGGCGGCTGATGAAGAAATCGATTCAATACCAGAGTCGCAGCAAAGCGACAGCTTATTTGATGCCCTGGTCAACGGAAAGGCAAGGGCGCTGTTCCGCTACAGCGGCCAGTACCGCAACAGCAACCTTCACCTCCTGCAGGACAGCTCAACTCCAAATATTTCGGATGAGAAGCTTCAGCAATATTCAGCTTTCGGCGGCTTTGTCGGCTATGAGACCTGTGCGTGGCGAATTAGTATTCATATCGAGAAATCGTGCCCATTCCGCCCTGCCCTGTGATGCTCCGGCTGAACTGTGATATCTACACCAGGGGGTTGTAGGTACTCGCACAGCACCTAAGGGTCAGGGTGGCGACCGCCGCGGTTAGTGGTTGAACTGTTTTTGACATTGACTGCCTTCCCTGATGCGCTGCTACTGTCTGAAGATTCTGATCCACTCGCCGGGCTGTGGCTCTCCGGTGGGATAATAGCCATTAATGACGCGCAGGGTTTGCACTTCGAATGGGTTCAGCTTGAGATGCTCACCCAGCGCTTCGAAGGTTGTCGCGCCGGTCGCCTTCACGTAATGGATGGTCTTGGGTTTCTGGCCTTCGATCTGGCGGTTGGAGATGGGCCTGAAGGTATCGATGGATTCCAGGAACTTCTCGTCGAATTCGCTGAAGTCATCCTGCCGGGGCACCTCGCCGGTGAACAGGTAGGCGTTCAATTTGTAGTAGACCACCGCGATGCGCTGATCCGGATTTCCTCCATGGCCGGGCAGGATGCCGGTGAACCCTTTGAGCCGTGAGGGTGTGATCTCACGGCCGTCGCGCAATTGTGAAATGTCCAGATAGTTGTAGAGATACTCTTCCGGAGTCTGCGCGGTGCGCGGAATCGGCTTCATGCCCAAGCGGGCTTCGCCGCCTTCCGGTTCGCCGCTTACGGTCCCGGTTTGCTTGTCCTTGCTGTGCGTCCAGCCATCCGGAAAATCAAATTGAACCCGCAGCGCCATGTCGGAGTAGCGCTCTGGCGTGGACTCCTTTTCCTTGAAATTTTCTCCCCAAACCAGCCCTTCTGTCATTTCCCGGTAGCGCGCCGCGCCCGCGTCGCGCGTGGCCGGCGATTCGATCGTTTGGGCCTTGCTGACCGCACTTCGCAAGCGCATGTCATTGCGCGGATGCGAGGCGAATATGCCGTGATAGGAACGGCGCGGGGCCCCTCCTTGTGCAGCGAACTCCTTTTGCATGTTCTCGATGTCTTTCATCGTCCCGAGCATTTCCAGCAACTGGTCCGGATCATAGCCGAGTTTCGCCATGTAGCGGGCGGCAGCTTCGTCTGCCTGGAGTTCATTGTCGCGGCCGTGCCCCTTGAGCAATGAGTTCGCATACGCCGTGCCGGCCTCGTACGCCTCCTGACTGCCGGAAAGCGCCCCGACCAGCCAGGATAGAAAACGCGCACCACCGGCCGCGACTGGCATCAGGCTGACGTGCTTTTGGGTGATGTGGCCCACTTCGTGAGCCAGAATCGAAACCACCTGTGCTTCGTTTGAAACGTAATTGAGCAGGCCCCGGTTCATGTACACATAGTTGTCTGCCGTCGCGAAAGCGTTGATGTCACCTGAGTCAAGTAGTGTGAACGTGAACTCTTTGCCCGCCATTTCCGAGACCGAAACGATTTCGTTCACGAGGCCTTCGAGGTACGCAACCAACTCGGGATCATCATAGGCCCCGATGGACGCCATGGCTTCTGCATGAATTTCCCCGCCACTCGGGCCGCCGAAAGCGGGCGTTGAAAGGAGCAGCGTGCCAATCGCAAGGGCTTTCCAGCCGGAATAACGCATCTCACCCCTCCTCCTGGAAGAAATAGGACCTCAACTGTTCTCCCATGCCCTCACAGGCCTGGCTTTCCACCGGGGTCAGCAGAGGGATGGGCGCCACGATGCCGATCAGGTACGACGTGCCTTCAGAATCCACCCGGATGCGAGCCTCCTCGGTCAGGTCCACCAGGTCCCAGACGATAGCTTCGAACACGGCGCTCTTCTCCCAGGAGTTGTAGCCGAAACATCCAGCCCCCCCGGGGACCACCCCGCAAGACATGGCGCCGGACATCCCTTGCGTTTCCACTTCGCCCTCGAGCCAGATCAGGTAGCGGATTTTCTCCAGCTGAACCTTTTCCCGAACCGCTGGATCCTGCATGATTCTCTTGAGGCGCTTGAGGGCCTTGGGCGCGGTCCTTGGCTCGAACCAGGGATACAGCGCATCCACGAATTCCTGCTCCGATATGACCTGAAGGTTCGACCGGGCCAGTCTCTTGCCAAGGCAGTCAATGAAACTGCGATCGGTTTCGTAATGCCCGGCGTCGCGCCGGCCCAGGACTGCTAGCTTTTCACCCGCCTCGATGTCGATCAACTCGAGGGTGGGCCGGAAGTCGTCAACGGTCGTGGTGGAAGCACATCCGCCCATCAGGGCGGCCGCGGCGAGCGATATGAATGCCCCATACTTCATGAATCCGAGTTCATTGCCTGGCGCTGCTGCACCCAGCCGTGGATCGCCGGGATCCTGAAAAAGTCCAGCATCAGCTTGGCCCCCACATCACGCAATGCCACGACGGTAGCATCCTCGATGGCCGTGCTCCGGGACAGCAAATATGAGTGTTGGGTCTTTCCGTAGGCAGGCAGGAACCAGCTGTCAACAGGCACGCCATCGGCGGTTTCAATGTCCAGCTGGTATTTGATCCATACCTCGTAAACGTTGAGAAACGATTCCGACGGTGTGGAAAGCTGGACTTCCAGCACCGAGGGAACGATTACGAGGTCCGTATCCGGCCCTGCCTGGTCTTTCGAGGATACTACTTCAACCTGTGCGAACAATCCGTTGAAGGCTTTGCTCAGCGCCTCGACCTGGGCTGCCCCAAACTGAATCCTCGTCTTCGAATTGGGACGCGCCAGGTAGTTGCGGAATTCACGGTCCATCACCAGTACTACGCTCATGTCGCGGGGTTTCGCAACCACCGCTGGAAACTCCTGTTCCACCTGGACGCTGATGGACGTGCAGCCGGCCAGGAGGGCCATCGCCGCCAGCGGTAAAACGGAAATAACGCTCCAGGATTTCATTGTACGGCCTGGATGATCTGCTTGACGCCTGCGGAGTTTCATGGCTTCAGGCCGGTCAGGCCGATGAAGGTACCGCCGTTGTTGTAGCTCAGCTCGCGCATCAGCGCCGCGAATTTTATGGCCGCCGGGCTCGGTGTCCGCCCTAGCGAAAAATGCACCGGGAAGCCGATCGCGTGGATGCGGACCAGTCGGTCGGCGCCCGCATGCGCCTGGTTGAGGTTGTCCACGGCCTTGACCACGGCCCGGATCGATCGCCCGGAAAAATCATCGCCGAGGGTGTAGATGCTGATCTTACGGTCCGGCCGGTAAAAGGTCTGAATG
>DAOWGA010000122.1 GCA_030637665.1 Lysobacterales bacterium
AGATATGAGCCTGAATGAAGTTCCCGTTGGCAGGGACGTCCCCAATGACGTAAATGTCATCATTGAAATCCCGATGCACAGCCCCGCAGTCAAATACGAAGTCGACAAAAAATCCGGCGCCCTTTTTCTTGACCGGATGTTGAAAACCGCCATGCACTATCCTTGCAATTACGGCTATATTCCGCACACCCTGTGCGGTGACGGCGATCCGGTAGATGTCATGGTAGTGATGCCGGTACCAGTACAGTCGGGCTGCGTTGTTACCTGCCGGCCAGTGGGCCTGCTGCGCATGGAAGACGAATCAGGCGCCGATGCCAAGGTGCTCGCTGTGCCCACCGAAGACATCACCGGACTGTACCGTGACGTCAAGTGCCTGGAGGATGTCGATGAACTGCTGAGAATGCAGATCACCCATTTCTTTGATCATTACAAGGATCTGGAGACCGGCAAGTGGGTAGACATCAGTGGCTGGGAGGATGCTGATTCAGCACGCCGTGAGATTCTGGATTCAATCAAGCGCTACGAGGCCCTCCCCGAAAAACCCGATTTCTGGTAAAACGCTGGAAAAACTCCCTGCAGCAGGCAACGAAGCTCCTCCAATCCTACCGTTTGCGTGCCACCAGGCGGATCCAGGCTTCCCTGGCTTCCAATTTCACTTCGATACAATCGTGGCTATACGCCTGGAGAACCGAATCAGCCTGCTCATCCAGCACACCCGATAACACAATCCACCCGCCAGGTTTCAGGCTCCCCAACAATACCGGCGACAGCTCGATCAGCGGACCAGACAGGATATTCGCCAGTACGATATCAGCCTCAGCTTGGCGAAACTCATCCGGCGTCTGGAAGTCGATGATGTCTGCAACCTTGTTGCGCATGGCGTTGGCCAGAGTCGCCTCCAGCGCCTGAGGATCGTTGTCCACGCAGATAACCCATTCGGCGCCTTTGAGTGCGGCTGCAATTCCAAGAATGCCTGAACCGCAACCATAGTCCACTACACGCTGCCCAGCGACATCCTGGCCATCAAGCCATTCCAGGCACAGCGCTGTCGTAGGGTGTGTGCCGGTGCCAAAAGCGAGGCCGGGATCCAGCCGGATCTCGGTGTTGTGTTGTTCGAAGGGAATCTGCATGCCGCTTGGAACAATCCACAAATGCTGACCAAATTTCATCGGCTGAAATCGCTCCATCCAGGTCCGCTCCCAGTCCTGGTCACCCACTTCGCGCCAACGGATCAGCTGCGGGCGGTTGACGCCGGGAACGAGTTGCAGGGCGTCCGTGATCTGCTGCCGGCCGGCATCCGCCTCAAACAAGCCACGCACGTGCACCGTTGGCCACAGCGGTGTCGTACCCGGGCCGGGCTCCAGCACGGGATCATCCGCATCGTCTTGAAGCGTTATGGCCAGCGCGCCCTGATGTTCCAGCACGAATTCAGCCAACGCGGTCTGCTCACGAGCCACAGCAATGCTGACCTCAACCCAGGACATGATTACCCCTGGCGTTCTTCCAGTCTTTTTTCGAGGTAGTGGATATTGAAGCCCCCCTTGAGAAACCCCCGGTCCCAAAGCAGCCACTTGTGCAGTGGTACGTTGGTCTTGATGCCATTGAGCACCATCTCATCCAGCGCCACTCGCAAGCGGGCGATGGCCATGTCGCGGTCCTCTCCGTGAGAGATGATCTTGCCAATCAGGGAATCGTAATTTGGAGGTACCCGATAGCCGTCGTAAATGTGGGATTCCATGCGTATTCCTGGTCCGCCGGGCGCATGAAAGCCTTCGATGAGCCCCGGGGAAGGCATGAAGGTCTCCGGGTCTTCTGCATTAATACGGCACTCGATGGCATGGCCCCTGATTTGTATGTCTTCCTGCCGGTGTGACAGGGTATCGCCAGCAGCAACAAGAATCTGTTCGCGAACCAGATCCACGCCTGTGATCCGCTCCGTGACCGGGTGTTCCACCTGGATGCGCGTGTTCATTTCGATGAAATAGAAGCGCCCACCATCGAAAAGGAATTCGAAAGTGCCCGCTCCCCGGTAGCCTATTCGCTTGCAGGCCTCTACGCAGGCACTGCCGATTTCGTCACGTTGTTGTTGTGTGATTCCAGGAGCAGGCGCCTCCTCGATGACTTTTTGGTGGCGGCGCTGCGTGGAGCAGTCGCGCTCCCCGAGATGGATAGCGTTGCCATGCTGATCAGCGACAACCTGAACTTCAATGTGGCGGGGAGTTTCCAGAAATTTTTCGAGATAGACCGTGGCATCACCAAAAGAAGTCTGAGCCTCCTGCCGTGTTAACTGCAGCGCGGTATTCAGGTGCGCCTCGGTGTGCACTACTCTCATACCCCGGCCACCACCACCTGCTGACGCCTTGATAATGATCGGGTAGCCGACCTGGCGGGCAATTCTCAGACACTCTTGCGCATCTTCGGGCAGCGGTCCGTCTGAACCGGGAACGCAGGGCACGCCCGCATCTTTCATCGCCTTGATTGCCGAGACCTTATCACCCATCAGGCGGATGGTTTCCGGCCTGGGACCGATAAAAATGAAGCCGCTTTGCTCGACCCGCTCGGCAAAATCTGCGTTTTCGGCGAGAAAGCCATAGCCCGGATGCACCGCAACGGCGTCTGTCACTTCCGTTGCCGCGATAATGGCCGGAACATTGAGGTAACTATCGGTGGCCGGGGCGGGTCCAATGCAGACAGACTCATCCGCCATCGCCACGTGCTTCAGGTTGCGGTCCACCGTCGAGTGCACCGCCACGGTCTTGATGCCCAGGGCATGACAGGCGCGCAGAATCCTGAGGGCAATTTCCCCCCGGTTCGCAATAACAATCTTATCGAGTACAGCCACGCCGAAATACTCAGCGGATCACAAACAGGGACTGGTCAAACTCAACTGGCTGACCATTTTCAACCAGGATCGCAACAACCGTGCCGGAAACTTCAGCCTCGATCTGGTTGAACATCTTCATGGCCTCGATGATGCACATGGTTTCACCCGCGCTGACCTGTTGCCCCAGGGATACGAACGCCTCAGTTTCGGGGCTGGGAGAATCGTAAAAAGTCCCGACCATGGGCGCGCGGACCAGTTCGCCTTCAGGGATTGATTCTTCCTGTGCCTCTTCCAGCAACGGTGCTGCTGGCGGTGTTGCGGGCGCAGGCGCCGGCGCGGACCAGGCCGCGGCCTGTACATCTGCTGGAATAGTCGTCTGTGCAAGACCCGGGCTGGCGATCACGCCCCCACGGCTCAGGCGGACTGATTCCTTTCCTTCTACAATTTCGATTTCGCTGAGACTGGACTCTTCCAGCAATTCAATCAGCTTTTTTATCTTTCTGATGTCCATCCGGAATTCGCTCCTTTCCCGGGCTCAGGCCCGGCCTTGCAAACGACTGTTCGCCACTGAGAACGAACCTGAATCAGGGCTCGATCTGGTTGATGATGGCCTGCAGGGCCAGCATATAGCTTTCGCCATGGAAACCACTGATTACTCCCATGGCGATATCCGAGAAGTACGAGAGTCGCCTGAACGGCTCCCTCGAAACCACACCCGACAGGTGGACTTCAATAAACGGAATAGTCACCGCCAGCAGCGCATCCCTGAGCGCCACGCTGGTATGTGTATAGCCAGCTGGATTGAAAATGATGTAATCGATACCGTCGTGCGCTGCTTTCTGAACCGCTTCGATCAGGGCGCCTTCACTGTTTTCCTGCTCGTGCAGCAGCTCATGACCGCAGGCGCCTGCGAAACGCTCCAAGTCTTCCATGATTTCCTGCAAGCTGCGATGGCCGTAATGATCCGGCTCCCTGCTGCCCAGTAAATTCAGGTTTGGCCCATTGAGGACCAGGATGCTTGCCATGGGTGCACCATAAAGTTCGGGGAAAGCAAGTTTGCACGATTGCGTGTATTTTGTCCACAATTCGCCACCGTATTGACGAAGATCGCAGCAAACTCTGGTTCTTCTTGCCAGAATGCATGACCCGCTTTCAGAGCAAAGCCTGTATCTTGCCTTCCAGCTCTTGCTTGTCCAGCACCCCGAGAAAAGCCCAGCGAATGATGCCGTGACTGTCTACCAGCACGCTATACGGCAGCATGCCGGCGCGGTTCCCAAAACGCCGGCCAAGCAAGATCGCATCTGTCGTACCAAACAGGATCGGGTATGCAATTTCCAACTGCGCGGCAAAGTCCATTGCCTTTTGTGGATCGTCCAGGGCGATGCCCACTACCTGCACGCCGCGATCGGCGTATTTCTGCTGCAGCCTGGACAGCATGGGCATTTCCTCGACACAGGGTGTGCACCAGGTGGCCCAGAAATTGACCAGCATGACCAGGCCGTCGAAATCCGCAGCGGAAACGGGCGCCCCATTCAAATCACCCAGCGTAAAATCCGGTCGAGGCTGGCCTACCATGTCTTCAATGCGATTGGCGGCCAGTGCTGCGGCCGTCATCCCGGCCTGCGAAATAGATTGTTGTGCCGGGCCGGGGCTCAGAACCATCGCTGCAAAATAGCCACCGGAAGCCGCCATGATCGCCACCATCGCCATGATGATGATGGTTTTTCTCACCGGGCTGAGAGGACTTTCTGCAGGTGAGATGCAAATTCAGCGGGAGTGAAATAACCCACCAGACGGTAAGCGCGCATTTCCTCGCCCTGGCGGTCGAAGAACAGGATCGCTGGCGGTCCGATGATTCCGAACGCCTTCATTAATGCCCGGTCCTGGTCATCATTCGCCGTGACGTCAGCCTGCAACAGCTGCAGCTGATCCAGCAACATACGGACCTTGGCTTCAGGGAAGGTGTTGCGCTCCATGCGTTTGCATTCAACGCACCAGTCAGCGTAGAAATCCAGCATTGAGCCTTTGCCATCAGCA
>DAOWGA010000001.1 GCA_030637665.1 Lysobacterales bacterium
CACAGGAGCTGTTCCGGGATTGACCGGGGAACCACCGGGAAAGCCAACCCGGAATGTTGAAGCCATGCAGCTTAACTCTTCCGGCCCGCTTGAGTTAAAATGGGAACTTTCATGCTTGCCGGCGTCAAATCGCAAGCAACCATTTTCCCGGAGAAATTCCTTATGTTCCAATTCTTCAAATCAAAATCAGCCCCACCATTGGAATTTGCGCTGGTTTTTGCACTGGCATTTGGCGCTGTGGCAGCCCCCCTCTCAGTCAATGCACAAGCCACTGGTGGCACAGTTGAAACGATCGATTCCATCGTGGCCCTGGTGGACGAAGACGTCATTCTGCGCAGCGAACTGGACCTGGCCGTGGCCGGTATCGTCGACAGGATCAAGGCTAGCGGAGACGCCATGCCGCCCATGAACCTGCTTGAGGGCCAGGTGCTCGAGCGCCTGATCATCCGTGAATTGCAGGTGCAAAGAGCCTTGCAAACCGGGATCCGGATCAGTGACGCGGATGTTGACCAGGCACTGCTCAGTCTGGCGCAGCAGAACGGAATCACACTGCAGAAAATGCGCCAGGTCATCGAAGGTGACGGCGAGGATTTTTCCGAATTTCGCCGTAATATCGGCGAGGAAATAATGACCGATCGTTTACGCCAGCGCATTGTGAACGGAATGGATCCCATTACTGATACTGAGGTGGACATTCTGCTCTCATCGGAAGACCTCAGTGGCGGCGAGTACAACATCTCACACATCCAGATGTCATTAGCCGACGGCTCCACCCCGCAACAGATAAAGGAAGCTCAGTTCAAAGCAGATGATGTATATCAGCGCCTGGTCGATGGCCTGGACTTTGCATCGGCTGCCATCAGCTATTCCGACAGTCAGGAAGCACTGGAAGGCGGCAATGTTGGCTGGCGGGACCTGAACACCGTACCGGCATTTTTCGCAGATGCCGTACGGGGGCTCAACCCGGGTGAATTCACCCATCCCATTCGCAGCCCGGCGGGATTCCACATCATCAAGGTCAATGACTACCGTGAGCAGCGCCAGGTGGTGGTAGAGGAATTCCATGCACGCCATATCATGATAGAAACCAATGCACTGGTCACACCACGCCTGGCGATGGACAAGATCATCGAGATCAAGCAGGGGTTGAGTGATGGCGAGGATTTCGCCAAGCTTGCCAAGGAAAATTCAGACGACCAGACCAGCGCGAATCTCGGTGGCGATATGGGCTGGTTCCCGCCCGACGCCTATGGTGAGCGGGTACAGCAGACCTTAGTCGCCATGAAAACAGGTGAAATCAGCGAACCATTCCAGACTACCAGTGGCTGGCACATCATGGAATTGCTCGGAAAGCGCGAAATGGACCGAACCGAGGAAGCCATCCGCAGCGAGGCGCGCGAGCAAATTCGACGACGCAAAGCGGACCAGGAAATTGAGAAAGTCCTGCGTCAATTCAGGGATGAGGCATTCGTGGAAATCCGCCTGCCGGGACACGAAAGCTCTTCCGGTTGATCCTCAAGCCACCAACCGTGTCCTGCCGGCACTGAAATGACTATTGATGTACCGGTCCTCGCGGTCACACCAGGGGAACCCTCGGGCGTGGGCCCGGAAATTGTCCTGAAGCTGGTCCGGCAACATCCCGAATTTCGCCTGCTGGCTGTGGCGGATCCCCAACTGTTACGCCAGGCTGGCAATGTACTGGGCTACCACTTGAAAATCACCGAATGGGAGCCGGGTGATACGGTCGTCGCCGGTGAACTGGCCTGCCTGCCCTTGAAACTGGCCAGACCAGCCCGGCCCGGCCGGCCCGACCCGGAAAATGCTGCTTATGTTCTGAGCACGCTTCGCCGGGCTGTGCAATTGATCGAAGAAGGCCATGCAGCGGCGATGGTCACCGGGCCGATACACAAGGCCGTCATCAACGATTCCGGCGTTCTTTTCAGCGGGCATACTGAATTCCTCGCCGAATTGGGTCATAGGAAACAAGTGGTCATGATGCTGGCCGCGCCCGGCCTGCGCGTTGCGCTGGTGACGACGCACCTGCCGTTGAGAGCTGTCGCCGATGCAATCAGCGGGGACAAGTTGGAGGCTGTTATCCGCATCACCGAGACGTCGCTGCGGCATCGCTTCGGAATAGCACAGCCGCGGCTGCAGGTTCTGGGTCTGAATCCGCATGCTGGTGAAGGCGGGCACCTGGGGCAGGAAGACGACCAGGTCATCCGGCCAGTCATCGAGCGACTGCGCGCCGAAGGAATGGATATCGAAGGCCCGGTACCGGCCGACACTGCCTTTACTCCACCAGCAATCGCTGCCTGTGATGCTGTAGTGGCCATGTACCACGACCAGGGCCTGCCGGTTCTTAAACACCTGGGTTTCGGCCAGGCAGTGAATATCACGCTGGGGCTGCCTTTCATTCGGACTTCCGTAGACCATGGCACCGCCCTTGATATCGCCGGTACGGGCAAGGCGGATGCCGGTAGTCTGTACCAGGCGGTTCTGACGGCGCAGCAGATGGCCGGCCAACTTTAGTCCTGGTGGAGCATTATTGATGCACAAGGCGCGCAAACGATTTGGCCAGAACTTCCTGACGGACTCCTTGATAATCCGGAAAATCGTGGATTCCATTGCGCCTGCACCGGGCCAACTCCTGATAGAAATCGGCCCCGGGCAGGCCGCCCTCACACGCCCACTGGCGGATAGCGGCGCAGAACTGCACCTGGTCGAAATCGACCGGGACCTGGCAGCCAGGCTTGAGCGTGAGTTCCAGGGCAATCCCAATGTAACAGTGCATGTCGGGGACGTGCTGAAAACGGATTTCGGGGAAATTACCGGCGGCCGGCCATTCCGGCTGGTTGGCAATCTGCCCTACAATATTTCCACACCCCTGCTGTTCCATGTGCTGCAGTGGAGCGACTTGCTGATCGACATGCATTTCATGCTGCAGCAGGAAGTGGTTGAGCGCATGGCCGCCATGCCGGGGAATAAAGCCTGGGGCAGGTTGTCGATCATGTGCCAGTACCGGTGCGAGATTGCGCCCTTGTTCACGGTAAGGGCCGAGTCATTCACGCCTGTGCCTAAAGTTCAGTCCGGAATCGTACGCCTGGTTCCGCACCGGGAACCGCCCGTCCGGATTGACTCACTTGATGCCTTCCAACGGCTCGTTATCCAGGCTTTTTCCATGCGGCGCAAAACCTTGAGGAACAGCCTGCGTGGCCTGCTGAGCGCTGCCGTCATTGAGAGCGCCGGTATCGATCCGGGCTTGCGCCCTGAAACCCTGAGTCTGCAACAATTTGCAGACCTGTCACTATTAATGGAATGATAGTGCAGTCATCGCGGGGTAGTTTCGAGGGGAAAAATCTTGGGCAGAAAAATATGAATACGATAGAAATCACTCCGAATCCAGAGTATCTTGGCCGCCAAAACGCACAATATGCTTTTGCTTATGAAATCACCATCACAAACCGCATGGCGATTCCGGTGAAGCTGCTGAACCGGCACTGGATCATTACCCATGGAAATGGTTATATACAAGAAGTCCGGGGCGAAGGCGTGGTCGGTGAAAAGCCACGCCTGGAGCCTGGCCAGTCATTCACCTACAGTAGTGGTGCGCTCATCTCGACACCCATCGGCTCCATGGCCGGCAGTTACGAATTTGTCACGGACCTGGGTGAATTGTTTCAGGCAACCATCCCTGAGTTCGTGCTGGCTGCCCCGGAATCTCTGCACTAAGCCAAACAAAAACAAATGGCCACTTACCTGATCGGAGACATCCAGGGTTGCTACGACCAGTTACAACGACTGCTGGAGAAGATTCAGTTTGATCCGGCAGCAGACAGCCTGTGGTGTCCGGGTGACCTGGTAAACCGCGGTGGGAATTCGCTGGAGACCTTGCGCTTGCTGGAAAGCCTCGGCGAGCGCTTCACGATGACCCTGGGCAACCACGACATGTACCTGCTGGCGGAAAACTACAAGTTTCCGAATGGCGGATCCAGAAACCGGGAAATGGATGTTGTCTTGCAAGCCCCGGACCGTGAAAAGCTGATGGCATGGCTACAGCGGCAGCCGCTGGCTTACTGGTCAGCGAAGCACAATATCCTGATGGTTCACGCGGGCGTCGTCCCCCAATGGACGGTAGAGCAAACACTGTCCTGTGCGGCCGAAGTTGAAAAGGTTTTACAATCCGCAAAAAGCAGAAGGTTTTTTGCCAAAATGAGCAAGAACTGGGTTCGCAAATGGCAGGATGACCGGACCGGTTGGAAACGCCGGCGCCTGACCAGCAACATCCTGACTCGACTTCGCTTTTGCGATGCCAACGGAAAGATTCTGGCCAGCGCCAGCGGCCCTCCTGGAAGCCAGCCTAAATCGTACAAGCCGTGGTTCAAGCACAAGCATCGCAAAACCCGAAACGTGACCGTTGCATTCGGTCACTGGGCAGCATTAGGCCTGCTCATGAAAAAGCGTTTGCTCTGTTTGGATTCGGGATGTGTCTGGGGTGGAAGATTAAGCGCAGTCAGACTCGAAGACCGGTCTCTTTTCCAGGTGCCCGGCAAATTTCACTGACTCTTTCCAGTTCCACGACTTCGTATGCAAGAGCATTGTTTTCGTCCACCGGCTGTGAGCGGCGGCTGATTTCCCGCCATTCGTTTTTATTCCACTCAGGAAACCACGTATCTGCCTGAGGCTCACATTCAACCAGGGTCAGGATCATCCGGTCGGCCTGTGGCAGTGCCTGCCGGTACAACTCGCCGCCACCGATAATCATCACTTCATCCCCTGCGGCTCTTTCCAGAGCTTCTTCCAGAGATTGCACGACAATGCTCGCCTCCGCCCGGTAAGCAGGGTTGCGCGTGACTACTATGTTCTGCCGCCCCGGCAAGGCCCGCCCAATCGATTCCCAGGTATTGCGGCCCATGACGATGGGTTTGCCCATCGTGGTTTCCTTGAAATGCTTCAATTCTCCGGGCAGGTGCCAGGGCATGCCACCATCGAAACCGATGGCCCGGTTGCGGGCCATGGCGGCGATTATTATTATTATTTTTCTACACATCAGCTAATCAGAGCCGCAGCCTGTTAAGTCTCAGGGCGTTTGCAATCACTGAAACGGAACTGAAACTCATCGCTGCGGCCGCAATCATCGGGCTGAGCAATATACCGAACCAGGGATACAGGATGCCTGCCGCCACGGGCACGCCGAGGCTGTTGTAGAAAAACGCAAAAAACAGGTTCTGGCGAATGTTTTTCATCGTGGCGCTGCTCAGTTTGCGTGCCCGGACGATGCCGCCGAGGTCACCACCAACCAGGGTGACACCTGCTGATTCCATGGCTACATCGGTACCTGTGCCCATGGCGATGCCCACATCAGATTGGGCCAGCGCAGGTGCATCGTTGATGCCGTCGCCCGCCATCGCGACTCTGTGACCATCTGCCTGCAGCGACCGGATCCGCTCTACCTTCTCGTGCGGCAGTACTCCGGCAATCACCTCGTCGATACCGAGTTTTTCAGCGACTGCCCTGGCGGTTGTTGCGTTGTCACCAGTCAGCATGACGACCCGCAGACCTTCGCGGTGCAGGGCATTTATGGCATTCGGGGTGGTCGCCTTTATCGGGTCGGCCACCCCGAATAATCCAGCAGCCAGGCCATCCACTGCGACGAACATGACCGTTTGTCCATCTGCCCGAAGTTTTTCCGCCTGCTCCCTGAAATGCCCATGGTCGATTTCCAGTTGGGTCAGCAAGGCAATATTGCCGATCGCCACCGAGCGGCCATCTACCCGGCCGATGACACCTTTGCCGGTAACTGATTCAAAATCTTCCACACCAGG
>DAOWGA010000266.1 GCA_030637665.1 Lysobacterales bacterium
AAGCCGGAAAAACCGTTCACGATTCAGTTTCTGAAATCAGAGAAGCCATTGATTTTCTAAGATATTATTCGAATCAAGCTAGGGAGCACTTTGCTGATCCCCTGGTGCTCCCGGGCCCGACGGGTGAGCACAATGCACTGAGCATGCATGGCAAGGGTGTCTTTGCCTGCATCAGCCCCTGGAATTTTCCGCTGGCCATTTTTAGCGGCCAGGTCAGTGCCGCCCTGGCCGCAGGCAATGTGGTACTGGCAAAACCGGCTGAACAGACTCCGGCGATCGCTGCGCGGGCCGTTTCCATGATGCACCAGGCGGGTGTGCCGCAAAAAGCACTGCAGTTGTTGCCCGGCGATGGCGTCACCGTGGGTGCCGCCCTGACCGCGGATCCGCGCATCGATGGTGTGGCCTTCACAGGCTCAACCGAAACTGCGCGCCTGATCAACCGATCCCTGGCGGCAAGGGATGCACCGCTGGCTGCCCTGATCGCTGAAACGGGTGGCCAAAACGCCATGCTGGTCGATAGTTCAGCGCTACCCGAACAGGTAGTCCAGGATACCATCGCCAGTGCATTTCACAGTGCCGGTCAGCGCTGTTCCGCACTGCGGGTCCTGTTCCTGCAAACGGATGTTGCTGATCGGATCATGGCATTGCTCGCAGGTGCGATGAAAGAACTGGTCATTGGTGATCCGCGTATGCTGTTTACCGATGTCGGGCCGGTCATTGATGAGGAGGCGCTGGCCGGACTTCAGGCGCATGTTGCGCGAATGGATCGGGAAGGCAGGCTGATCGCACGCGCGCCGATACCAGCCAACCACGCCGGGCACTTTTTTGCGCCATGCGCCTACGAGATCGATTCAATCACACGCCTGGAGCGCGAGGTGTTCGGCCCGGTATTGCACGTGATTCGCTATTCCGCCCGTGATTTGGACCAGGTCATTGAAGATATTAACAACACCAATTATGGTCTGACACTGGGTGTGCACAGCCGGATTGACCGCACCCAGGAGTATATTGTGGAAAGGGTGCGGGCTGGAAATTGCTACATAAACCGCAACATGATCGGGGCCGTGGTGGGTGTACAGCCGTTTGGCGGCGATCGATTGTCGGGAACTGGCCCCAAGGCCGGTGGTCCACATTACATGTTCCGCTTCGCAACGGAACGAACATTGACTGTAAACACCGCCGCGGTCGGCGGTAATGCCAGTCTGCTGGACCTGGACAACTGAACGAGGATCTGTTTTGTATTTGCAATTTTTTGGATTGAATGAAGCGCCGTTTTCGATCACACCGGATCCGGCATTCGTTTATCTGAGTGCAGTCCACCGTGACGCACTGGCACACCTGCTATATGGCGTGGGGCAGGGCGGCGCAGGCGGCTTTGTTCAGCTGACCGGGGAAGTCGGGACCGGTAAGACCACCTTGTGCCGCTGCCTGCTGGAGCAGGTGCCGGAAGATACGCAGGTCGCTCTGATCCTGAACCCCCTGATGACGCCCCGGGAATTACTGGCAACCCTGTGCGAGGAACTGGGAATTGAAACAGCCGGGATTGCGGACAGCAACAAGGCCATGGTCGATTCACTGAATCACTACCTCCTGGCACAACATGCCAATGGGCAGCATGTCGTGGTGGTGATTGATGAGGCTCAGAACCTCAGTCCGGAAGCGCTGGAGCAGGTGCGCCTGCTGACCAACCTGGAAACGGCCAAAGAGAAGTTGTTGCAGATGGTTCTGCTGGGCCAGCCGGAACTACGAGATTTGTTGCAAAGGCAAAGCCTGCGGCAATTATCACAGCGCATCACGGCGCGATATCACCTGGTGCCGCTGGGGCCGGAAGAAACTCATGCCTATGTCAGACACCGCATGAATGTTGCGGGCGCCAGGCAAAATCCGTTCCGGCGCTCTGCCTTGCGTGCCCTGTACCAGCGCTCGACAGGCGTGCCGCGGCTGATCAATATCATCGCTGACCGGGCTCTGGCCGGTGCTTATACGAAAGAGTCCAGCACCATTGGAGCCCGCCTGGTTCACCAAGCGGCAAATGAAGTTCAGCCCAGCGAAACCCGGGTAAGGAGCAGCCGGTCAGGCTGGGTACTCGCCACGGTTTCTGCCGCTGCACTGATAGTTGTGACAGTCGGAATTTGGGGGCCACCGCATATTACCTGGGACAGTTTACTGCCGGCCTCAGGACCTGTCGCCGGACTCCAGCCTGAACAGCTTGAGAGGACAGTTGAAAAGACAGCCATGCCGGCGCAGGATCCTGAACCGGAGGTTGTGGCTGCGCCAGTTGCGGATGCGGTAGGTGGTGTCCGGGAGGAAGAACGAACGTCAGCTGGATCGGTTGCAGTCGCCACCAGCCTGGACAGGTCCTGGCTGGATAGTCAGCACGCCCAGGCATGGAAGGCCATGGCCGACTTGTGGCAGGACCGGGAAAGCGCCACTGATATTCAATCTGCCTGCGACGGTATCCAGGGCAGAGGTTATGCCTGCCTGCGCGATAATGGCAGTTGGGCGAGGGTACAGCAACTTGGGCTGCCCGTTCTGCTTGTGCTGCAGGGTGAAGACACGAGATACCTGCTGTTACGGGGAATGACAGCTGATGGCCTGCTGGTCGGTGGTGAAGGTTCTTCGATCAAAGTGTCACGCGAAGCGCTCGAGAGCAGCTGGCTCGGTGAATTTGTCGTCCCCTGGCCACAGGCGCCCGACTGGCCCTTCCAGATACAGCGTGGAGAATCGGGGGCAGCGGTGGATATCGTCATGGAGATGGCGACACTCGCTGAATCCCCCTGGCGTGGCGCGGGTGTTTTCGACCAGAGTTTCGAATCCTGGCTGATGGCATTTCAGCGGCGTCATGGACTGAAATCAGATGGGATTGTCGGTCCCAATACCCTGCTGTACCTGATGGCGCCCACCATTTCACAGCCCCGGTTGATTATCGCTGCAGATGAGAGGTCCTGAGCATGTCGATTCTCCTGGATGCATTGAAAAAATCTGAATCACAACGGCAATTGGGCACAACGCCGGGTATTCATACAAGCGTCGAGCCTCCAACTGCCAACGGAACTTCCGGGCAGCAATGGCTTCCACTGTCGATGCTTGCCCTCAGCGCCGTAGCCATCGCCTGGTTTGGCTGGCAGCAATACCGCGAGCCACCCGCGCAGCCGGAATCAACCCGGCAGCAGTTGTCATCTCCCCTTGCTGAAGAAACCCCGGCACTGGCAAAAACAGACGCAGGCCCCGGGCAGATTCGTACACCAGTTGAGTCATTTCAGGCCGAGAGTAAGAGTCCGGATGGAGTCACGAAGCCCCTGGCCAGTAATGCGCAGGAGAGCGATGCGCGCAAGCAAAGCCTGAACCGTTCCTTCAGTGCCTACGAGGCGCAAGAGGAACCTGATCCTGACGGGAAATTGCAGGAATCCCGGCTGGTGACTGTACAAACTCCCACAGAACCCGGTTCAGCCGATCCATCCCCGGCAGGAAATTCACAGGCAACAGTAACGACAAAAGCACCGCAAAAGCGAAGATCCAGGATGAAGCCGAATCAGTCGGAGCCAATCAGTTTCTGGCAGGTGCCGCAAGCTTTGCGTGATGGTTTACCCGAACTCAGAATAACTGTACTGGTCTACGCGGAAGCGCCGGAAGACCGGTTTTTGCTGATCAACGGTCAGCGAATGGTTGAAAAAGAAGAACTTATATCCGGTGTTGTGCTGGATGAAATACGCCGTGACGGCGCCGTTTTTCTTTACAGGAATTACCGTTTCCTGGTAAAAGGTTGATTCATTGAACAACGGAATCGTCACGAACTGGTCGGAGAGCCAGCCCAAGCCGCCGTTCGCGACGATCAGCATTTGCCTGCTTTGCCTGTTTGCCCTGTTGCTCTATTCCGGTGTGAGCCCGGTGATGCAACAGGCCATGATCGATCTTGGCGGTGTACACCCTTCCACACTTGCAATGACACTTAAGCAACCCGTCGGCGAATGGTGGAACCTGTCTGCGCTGTCTGTGTTCACATCGATCTTCATTCATGCCAGTTGGCTGCACCTGCTCGGTAACCTCGTTTACCTTTGGGTTTTCGGCATGCCGGTTGAACAGCGCCTGGGTCCGTTCGGTTTATGCATGGTCTTCCTGTTGGGTGGCGCGCTGGCCAATGTGATGGTGGCGCTGCGTGTTGCGCAACTCGACACGCCGATCATTGGTGCAAGCGGGGCAATTTCTGCCGTTGTCGGGGCTTATCTCGGTCTTTTTCCCCGCCGCAGGATCGGGATGTTTCTGCCGCTCGGCCTTTACCTGCAATTTGCGCGCGTACCCGCTCTGCTGGTGATCGGGTCCTGGTTTACCCTGCAGTTGCTTTACACGGTATTTGGCCCCATTAATGCCGCTGTGGCCTGGTGGACACATGTGGCTGGATTCGCTTTGGGATTGAGCATTACCTTGTTGACCAAGGCATTGGCGCAAATAAAACGATAATTTATAATAACGACATGGCAGAAAAACCACTTTTCAAGATTATTTTTCTTAACCACGGCAAGGTCTATGAGCTTTACAGCGAGGGTGTTACCTCCAGTGGTCTGTGGGGATTTATCGAAGTTACCGACCTGGTATTTGATACGGCCGAGGGTCTGGTAGTGGACCCAACCGAGGAAAAAATGCGGCAGGAATTTGAAGATGCCAAGGTTTTGCACCTCCCAATTCAGAGTGTGCTGCGCGTGGAAGAAGTGGGCAAACGCGGCCAGTGTATGATCCGCGACCGAAAATCTGGTGAAAAAGTCACGCCTTTTCCGATTTCGCCGCCCAAGCGGTCTTGATTTTAGGGTTAACTCTCTTCAGAAGTTTTCGTCAGGAGCGCGCCAGGCTTTGTTCCACGGTATCCCGGCTTTCGCGGCCGAGCAGCGCCTCTATGATGGCCAGGGCAAAGTCCATGACGGTGC
>DAOWGA010000162.1 GCA_030637665.1 Lysobacterales bacterium
AAAGCCATGTCCCAAACCGCCGGCAATCAGCGGATGACACTGAACGTGGCGGCAAACTACGGCGGCAGATGGGACATCGTGAATGCCGCACGCAAGACAGCTAAAGCTTTCGCCAGCGGTAACATCACGCTCGAACAGATCGATGAGAATTATTTTGCCTCACAGGCAACCCTGAGTAGCAGTTGCGACCCGGATCTGTTCATCCGCACCGGCGGTGAAATGCGGATAAGCAATTTCCTGCTCTGGCAGTGCGCCTATACTGAATTCTTTTTTTCCCCGGTGCTGTGGCCGGACTTCAGTCCTGATGTTTTCGATCAGGCCATTGCCACCTTTCAGTCCAGGGAGCGACGTTTCGGGCTGACCGGTGAACAGATCCGGCACCTGTCGGCTTGAGGATTTCGATCAATGCTTAAGACCCGGATCATAACCGCCCTGATTATTTTTCCAACGACGCTGGCGTTGGTTTTTCTGCCGCCTTCGTGGCTGTTCAGGCTGCTTACCGCACTGGTTTTGCTGACTGGCTGCTGGGAGTTTCGACAACTGGCCGATCTTCGCGCCACGCCAGGCTGGGTACTGCTCGGCCTGCAAATCATCATTTTTGCCCTGCTGATGCTTTACTGGCCTGTGGTCAAGGCCGAGGCCATGATCTTCCTGGGAGTGGCCTGCCTGGCCTGGCTGCTGATGTTCAGCAGGTTGTTCGTGTTCCGGGATGGTGAAAAGCCCGGCGACAACTTCCGACGGTTTGGCTTTTTGTCCGCACTGGGCGCAACCACGTTCTGTTGGTTCTCCTTGTCATGGTTGCACGATCGGCCGAACGGCTCGTTCATTGTCTTCCTGATCCTGCTGATCATCTGGGCGTCCGATGTCGGCGCGTACTTCAGTGGCAAGCAATTTGGCAGGCACAAACTGGCACCCATGATCAGTCCAAAAAAAACCTGGGAGGGCGTTTACGGCGGTATTGCCCTGGCCATTGCCGCCGCATTCCTTTGGTCATTTCTCATTGCCGGGCTGAATATTCCAGCCAGTGCGTTGCTTACCATGACCGTGCTGACGACCCTGGCATCGGTGGGCGGCGACCTTTTCATCAGCATTCACAAGCGCACGGTAGGGCTGAAAGATACCGGCTCGATCTTCCCCGGCCATGGCGGCATTCTCGACCGTTATGACAGCCTGCTTGCGGGCGCTCCGTTTTTTGCGCTGGCCTATGGAGTCCTGGCCCAATGAAGCGTGAAAATGTTTCAATTCTCGGCTCTACCGGATCAATCGGTGAGAGCACCCTGGACGTCATTGGCCGCAATCCGGATCACTTCCGCGTGGTCGCACTGAGCGCCAACCGGAACATCGACAAGCTGGCTGAACAATGTGCGCGGTTTGACGCCGCCCTGGCGGTCACCGCAGATCCCTCGCTCGAGCAGGATCTGTCCAATGCCTTGAAACAAGCGGGCGCCAGGGCGGAGGTTCTGTCGGGTGATGCCGGTCTGAAAGAAGCGGCCGGGATGGCGGAAACAGATATCGTGATGGCCGCCATTGTGGGCGCAGCGGGCCTCCAGTCCACCTTTGAAGCGGCCCGCTGCGGTAAAAAAATACTGCTGGCCAACAAGGAATCCCTGGTGATCGCCGGTGAAGTCTTCATCGCCGAGGCAAAACGCAGCCAGGCGCGTATCCTGCCGGTTGACTCTGAGCACAACGCCATATTCCAGGCCCTGCCACAGGACTTTGAACAGGGACTAAGCGCTGCCGGGGTGGAAAAAATCATTTTGACGGCTTCCGGCGGCCCGTTTCGCGACCTGCCCGCGGAGCAGTTCAGCGAGGTAACCCCGGAGCAGGCCTGTAATCATCCCAACTGGAGTATGGGCCGAAAAATTTCAGTGGATTCCGCCACCCTGATGAACAAGGGACTGGAAGTGATCGAGGCGCACTGGCTGTTCAACGCGCACCCGGACCAGATCGAAGTGCTGGTTCATCCACAAAGCATTGTTCATTCGATGGTGGCTTACCGGGACGGTTCGGTCCTGGCCCAGATGGGTACGCCGGACATGCGCACGCCCATCGCACACGCATTGGCATGGCCCCGGCGTATTGAAGCCGGCGTCGAACGCCTCAATCTTGCCCTGATGAATGACCTGAGTTTTGAACAACCGGACCTGGCCCGTTTTCCCTGCCTGGGCCTTGCTTTCCAGGCCATGCGCAGCGGGGCGAGCGCGCCGGTCACGTTGAATGCAGCCAATGAAGTGGCGGTAGACGCCTTTCTGGATGGCAGGATAGGCTTTGACGGGATTGCCCGGCTGGTCGGGGACGTGATGGAACGCACTGCAGTAGCGGGCGTCCAAAACCTTGATGATGTGCTAGAGCACGACCGGCAGGCCCGGCAGACTGCAAATGAATGGGTAGCAAATTTTTATGGGTGAGATTCTCGGTTCAATCTGGTGGCTGCTGGTCGCACTTGGCCTGTTGATCACGTTTCACGAATTCGGCCATTTCTGGGTAGCGAGGAAACTCGGTGTCCGTGTATTGCGCTTTTCTGTCGGCTTCGGCAAAGCCATCTGGTCACGGCGCGGGGCAGACGGTACAGACTACGCCATCGCGGTCATCCCGCTCGGCGGGTACGTGAAGATGCTCGATGAACGCGAGGGCGATGTTGCAGAAGATGAACT
>DAOWGA010000253.1 GCA_030637665.1 Lysobacterales bacterium
CAGGTTTCCGGCGGCATGCAGCAGGTGCGTTTTGCCCAGGCCCGTTCCGCCGTACAGCAACAAGGGGTTATAAGCCAGGCCAGGCTTCTTGGACACTTGTTGGGTAGCGGCATACGCCAACTCGTTTGATTTACCCTGGACAAAATTATCGAAACGATAACGTTTATCCAGGCGGGTGGCGGCCGGCGAACCGGGTCGCCCTTTTTTCTTCTTGGCGACACCGTAATTACCACTGACTTCAACCCTCACTGAATCTCTGGTTTCTCCAAGATGCTCAAAAATGTCACGAATTCTTTCGAGGTGATTCAGGGAAATATAATCGCGAACGTACTCGTTGGGCGCCAGGAGTATGGACCGACCTTTTTTCGACTTGAGCTGCAGGGGTCGAATCCATGTATTGAGATCCTCAGCGGGAAGCTCGCGTTCCAGGTGATTTATGCAGGTTTGCCAAGTATTTTGGGCCATTAGAGGGATGTGCCGGTAAAACGATTATTTTGATCGTTGTCATGCATTAAAGAATCGTGAACGGTCAAGTCTAACGCGCTGTGGATAACTTGGCCATAGATACCTTGCGGGCAAGGCCGCATAATCCCCAAGTCCGGTAAATTGCTTGTTTCATCATAATATAAAAGTTACAATTCTCCTCTTTTGTCGGCCACTTGTCGCTCTCTATAGATCCGCATTGGCCGAAACTGAATTAATTCCCGAAAGGATCAAGAAAATGAAGCGTACTTTTCAGCCAAGCCTTCTGAAGCGCGCACGCAGGCACGGCTTCCGGGCCCGTATGTCAACCCGCGGCGGAAGAGCTATTATCAGAGCTCGCCGGGCCAAGGGTCGAAAGCGCCTTTCCGCCTGATTGCCCCGCAGCCCGTCCTGCTCAAAGACATGAAGAGCGACCGGAAGGCGATCCAGCCAGGCCGGACGAGTTTTCCACGCACTGCACGCCTTTTAAAACCAATTGAATTCAAAAAGGTTTTTAAGAAAAACGTGGTTTCTTCGGATCGCTTTTTCAGAGTGTTGGCCCGACTCAACAATGGTCCTTGCTCCCGCCTGGGTATGGCGGTATCGCGGCAGGTGGACAAGCGTGCCGTGGAAAGGAACAGGTTCAAACGAGTGATTCGTGAGAGCTTTCGCCATACATGGGCTATCACGGGTGAAGAACTGAGAAACGGCGAGCAAAATATTAAAAACCGGGGTGGCTTTCACCATTGTGTCGATCTGCTGGTCTTGCCACGGCGTGAGTGCGCCTCCATATGCAACAAGCAGTTGTTTCTATCTCTCGAAGACCACTGGTTACGCATCAATAAGGCGCTCGAGCGACAGAAAGAACCCGCTGGGCAGCAAGCACCCCGGCCCGGTATAACCCGGGCGAAACAGGACGCAGGAACAATATAAAAATGGGAAATCTTAGACCGGTATTGGCCATAGGTTTGGTGTTTCTTGCTTATATGCTCTGGGTCGAGTGGCAAAAGGACTATGGCCCCAAGACACTGCCGCCCCAGGCCTCTCCGGCTTTGGAGTCCTCCGGCCGGTCTGTTCCTTCCGTTCCCGGAGAGCATGTCGCAGATTTACCTGAGCCGGTAGAGGCCGGTCCGGCGGCGCAGCAAAAAACCGGGCAACAAGGGCTTCCCACGATGGAAACGCCGGTAGAAATGGCTGGCGAAAGCCCATTCGTCACGGTTACCACAGATGTTCTCGAGGTAGAAATTGACCTGTTGGGTGGAACCGTTGTGTCTTCCCGCTTGCTGGATTACCCGGTCGTCCTTGATACGCCAGATAACAAGATAAATCTTTTATCAAAGTATGGTGATGACATGTTCATTGCCCAATCCGGCCTGCTTTCTCACCAATCAGCACCGAACCACACCAGTCAGTACGCTTCAGGTCGAATGGAGTACGTACTGGCAGAAGGCGCACAGGAAATCCGCATACCGCTGACCTGGGAATCAGAAGATGGGGTTCGCGTAACCAAGACTTTTGTTTTACAGCGGGGCCGATATGACATCACGGTCCGGCATCAACTGGAGAACCAGAGCGCCGAAACCTGGTCGGGTAGTCGATATAGTCAGCTACAGCGGTCGGTTCCCGCCAATGATGATGACGGTGGTTTTACCAATCCCGGACGCTACAGCTTCAACGGGATCGCCTTTTACAGCCCGGAAGAAAAGTTTGAAAAAGTCGATTTCGATGATGTTGTGGATGACGCTTACCGCAGGACCCATGCTGGTGGGTGGCTGGCCATGATCCAGCATTATTTCTTTACCGCCTGGATACCCCCGGAAGATGAGGAGGTGAGCTATTCCACCCAGGAACTCAAAGGCAATGGTTGGCCTCGTTACATAGCGCGTGAGGTTTCACCGCAGCAGCAGGTGGCGCCGAATGGGCGAACGGAATTCAGCAGCCGCCTTTACCTGGGTCCCAAGTTGCAAGACCAGTTGGCAGACGTGGCGCCCGGCCTGGGATACACTGTAAATTACGGAATTTTCACGGTAATTTCAAAACCGTTGTACTGGCTGTTATCACACATTCACAGCCTGGTAGGAAACTGGGGCTGGGCGATCGTTCTCCTGACCATCCTCATCAAGGCAGCATTTTTCAAACTGACCGAGGCGCAATACAAATCCATGGCGCGAATGCGCAAACTGCAGCCCAGGATTGATCAGCTCAAGGAACGTTACGGCGAAGACCGCCAGCGGATGAGCCAGGCCATGATGGAAATGTACAAGAAGGAAAAGGTCAATCCACTGGGCGGCTGTCTTCCCATAGTAGTGCAGATTCCTGTTTTCATAGCGCTTTACTGGGTATTGCTGGAATCCGTGGAGCTCCGCCAGGCTCCGTTCATACTGTGGATTGACAATCTTTCGGTTCGTGACCCGTATTTCATCCTGCCCTTGCTTAACGCCGGCTTCATGTTTGCCACGCAGCGGCTCACGCCGATGGCTGGCATGGATCCGTTGCAAAGAAAAATGATGAGCATGATGCCCCTGGTATTTTCTGTCATGTTCGCATTCTTTCCGGCCGGCTTGGTGTTGTACTGGGCGACCAATGCAGGCCTGTCGCTGGCCCAGCAGTATTACATTACCCGTAAAATAGCCGCGGCCGACCACTAGCCTGGGGCTTAAGCTTGCTATCGACATGAGCGGTGAGCCGAAATCAGCTAACGACACAATTTGCGCCATTGCCACACCGCCGGGGGCCGGAGGACTGGGAATCGTGCGCATATCAGGGCCTGACGTGCAGGAGAGCGCGGGGCGCCTGTTAGGTCACTTGCCCAACCCAAGGTTTGCCACTCTGTGCGATTTTCCGGATGAATCCGGCGAAACTATTGATTCGGGAATAGTTCTTTACTTTCCCGGCCCGGCTTCATTTACCGGTGAAGATGTGTTGGAACTACAAGGCCACGGAGGTCCTTTCGTTCTGCAGCAGGTGATGCAGCGAATTCTGGGTCTCGGCGCCCGCATCGCCCGGCCCGGCGAATTCTCCGAGCGCGCATTTCTGAATGACAAAATGGACCTGGCCCAGGCAGAAGCGATCGCCGATCTCATTGAATCCGGCACCGATGTCGCGGCACGGGCGGCGCAACGGAGCCTGCAGGGTGAGTTTTCAAAGCGGGTCAACAGCTTGCAGACCAGCCTGACGGAGGTGCGCGTCTTTGTCGAGGCAGCCATTGATTTCCCTGATGAGGAGATTGATTTCCTGGCGGAAAGCGACGTGTTGCAGCGTCTGGATCGCTCCCGATTGCAACTCAGGGAACTATTACAGGACGCGCGCCAGGGGCGGCTTTTACGGGACGGAATCGTGTTGGCTATCATCGGGCGGCCCAATGCTGGAAAATCGAGCCTGCTGAATGCCCTGTCAGGTCAGGACAGCGCCATTGTCACCGAGATTCCCGGCACGACCCGGGATGTACTTCGCGAGCAGATCGAGTTGGATGGAATCCCGGTGCACCTGGCGGATACGGCAGGCATTCGCGAAACCAGCGACCGCATCGAGGCTGAAGGTGTGAGGCGGGCTCGCCAGGCGCTTGAATCCGCGGACATCGTACTGCTGGTGGAAGACGTCACGGCGGCGCAGGAAGAGAACGCCAGTCTGGCCGCAGAATTATCCTCGAAAACCGGCTGCATCCGGGTTGCAAACAAGATTGACCTGGAGACTGCCGCAAATCATGAACAAACAGTGCAGGGCGGCTCTGCGCCAGATGTGCGGATTTCGGCAAAAACCGGGCAGGGCATGGATGAATTACGGGCCAGGATTCTTGCAGCGGTCGGAGCGGCTGATCACACCGAGGGCAGTTTCTCAGCAAGACAAAGACACATTGACGCGCTGAACAGGGCAGGGCGCCATCTTGCGGCTGGCAAAGAGCACCTGGAGGTCAGCCTGGCCGGGGAGTTACTGGCGGAAGAGTTGCGGCTCGCCCAGCACGCTCTCGGAGAAATTACCGGTGAATTCCTACCCGACGATTTGCTGGGCGAAATATTTTCCAGCTTCTGTATTGGCAAATAAGCACCCTGCGCCATTCTGGTAGTGAACCGGGCTGCCTGTTCAGTGTTTAGCTGGCCTCACAATAGACGTCATGCAGCAGCTCGATCACGTTCATGGCGGGTGTTTCCGCCAGGCGGTAGTAAATGGTCTGGCTTTCCCGCCTGGTTTTCACCAGCCCCTGATCACGCAACACCGCCAAATGTTGCGAAAGCGCTGATTGGCTCAAATTGATGCGTCTGTTGAGTTGACCCACGGACACTTCACCCTCAGCCAGCACACACATGATCATCAGCCGGCTTTCATTGGCCAGGCCCTTAAGCAGGCTGACCGCATCTGCCGCATTTTTTTGCATGGTCGTGAAATCCATATTGACGATGCGCCTGGTCTCTTTTACTGGTTTGACAGGAGAAGTTTATTTGCAATTCATCTAAATTACAAATATCTTATTAAGATAAATCTTATGTAATGAAAGGGTACGTTTTTGGCCATGGAAATTGCTCCTTTTTACGAGCCAGAATCGGGTACCTGGACCTACCTGCTGAGCGATAACACTACACATTCGGCCGCGATCATCGACCCCGTCTGGGTATACAACCCGGTAAGTGGAATGGCGGACAGCACGTTTGTGGACAAAGTGCTGGATTCCGCCCGGCAAGAGGGCCTGCAGATCGAGTGGGTGCTGGAAACCCACGCACACGCCGACCACCTGACCGCTGCCGGTGAAATCCGCAGGCGCATCGGCGCCAGGATTGCCTGCGGCAGGGGCATCTGTACAGTTCAGGCCACTTTCGCCCGGGTGTTCAACATGTCCGGCCTGGCTACCGATGGCCGGCAGTTCGATCGTCTCCTCGGGGAAGGGGACCATATCAAGCTGGGAGAGTTGGAAATTCGGGTCATTGAAACACCAGGGCATACCAACGACAGCGTTACTTACCTGGCAGGAGATGCGGCTTTTGTCGGCGATACCCTGTTTACGCCGTCATTCGGTACCGCCCGTTGTGATTTTCCTGGCGGTAATGCCGGCCAGCTCTACGATTCGATCAGCAGGATTTACCGGCTTCCGGATGAAACGAGAGTGTTTTTCTGCCACGATTATCCCAAAACGGGAGAACAGCCTGCCAGCCAGATCACCGTAGCTGAGTCCCGCGACAGCAATATTCACATCAGGACAGAAACCACCCGCGACGAGTATATTGCCATGCGCACCGCAATGGATGCACAGCTCGGTCTGCCGAGGCTGATCATGCCCTCCCTGCAGGTCAACATCCAGGCCGGTGCGCCGCCGCCTGCCGACAACAATGGCGTTGTTTACCTCAAAACACCCTTCAACCGGCCTGTCGCGGAGCTGATCCGGGCCGCCTTGGTGAAATATGCGGGTTAGTGGTTGGGCTCCTGCCCGGATTTTTTCATGGCGTCTTCCAGGCCACCGACGTTAAGCACCTGCGTAAAGCCCAGGCTATCCAATGTATCTTTAGCTATACCGGAGCGGCGCCCGCTGCGGCAGTAGAGGTAAATGACAGCATCTTTGTCAGTTCCAAGTTCAGCGATGCCTTCGCTGATTTCGGTGTATGGGATGTTCAGGGCCTGTTCCACGTGTCCCTGGCTGTATTCCGTTGCGCTGCGGACATCAATCCACAACGGCTCATTGGCGCTTGCGGCTATGGGAAAGATCAGGGCCAGGCACAACGCCAGAAATTTTGAGTTGAATTGGGGAAACATGCAGAGCTCCTTTAATTAAGATATTCTAATAAATTATATTCTAATATAAGGTGGCGATTTTTCATAGAACTGCGCAAATGGCGCGTAGCACTAACCAGGGTGATCAATCAGCCTCGACCATTTCCTCCAGCGCATCTTCGGTGGCGCCGGGTGCTGCCATCAGCTTGGTGAATCCGTGCTCTCCCATCATACTCAGATCCGGAAAGTGGACCGCCATGCGAAAGCGCATGTGCAGGGCTTCGACATCGTTACCGTTAACCAGTACTTCGTATGGGAAATAAGCTACCTTGCTGTAGCCTTCGTAATCCACGATAGCCAGTTGGTGCGCCGCATCGATCTCAACCTCTTCGTCCGCGTCACTGGTGGCCTTCATGCCGACACCAAAAACGGTCTGATCTTTGCCGGGAATGTCGATCCGGTAAACCAGAGTCAGCGGATCACCCTCAACTGCCAGGCCGTTCTCGACCGCAGCAATTGCAGCTTCGTGACTTTCGAAGCTTCCCAGCTCCGACGGGTCGTCAAAGCGCTGCATGGTGATCATGTAGTGGTATTTCGCCAGCTTTTTGGCCGTCATCTTTTTTTCTGCGCCAAATTCTTCCATGTGGCCCAGGGCCTGGGTCAACTGGTCGTAAACGCTAAGCAGATCGCCTTCCATCCGGTAGGCATGTTGAATATACAGCGGGTTGATGAAGACCACCTCTGTTTTATCGTTACGCAGTGACACGGAAACCCGCTGACCGGCGCCATAGCCACCGTGGCCCGACAAGGCCGCCACTGCTTGCAGGTTTGGGCTGGTCGCCACGATCACGTTGCTGTTTTCAATCGGGGAATATTGACCGGCAACCGTAAAACCGGCCTGTTCCAGCGCAGAAACGGTGGCTTCGGTCTGTTCATCCAGCCCGGATTCATTGATCGAGGCCAGAACGAAAGGCTGATATGTTGATTCAGCGGCAACTGGTCCAGCCAGCAACATGGAAACCAGCAGCGCAAGGGATAATTTGATACTCATGATAAATCCTCATACTTGAACTTCCCAGCCAGCTTAGATGAAATTGCGGCTATTTGCTTTGAATATTCAATTTATCTAATAATTCTCATGTTTGCATGATATGGGTCAAATCCTAACCGTCATTCAACGTAAATGATGAATGAAGTACAGTTTTCCACATGTGTCATGGCTTGAATCAATGGACAGGAAAGAACACTGGGAAAAACGCATGCCGCCCGGCGCAACAGGGAGCTCAGCTGGTACCAGAAAAATCCGCTGGTCTCGCTGGCGATGATCTGCCGCGCAGGGATGGATTTTGAAAGCCCGATAATTGACGTTGGGAGCGGTGCTTGAGTTCTAGTGCACTGCCTGCTGGACGAGGGCTACGAAGACCTGACCGTGCTGGACATTTCGGGCGCAGCCCTGGGCAAGGTCCGGAAGC
>DAOWGA010000313.1 GCA_030637665.1 Lysobacterales bacterium
GCCTACGCCGCGCAAAGCCAGCACCGCGCGGCTGCCGCCTGGGAAAACGGTTATTTTGACCGCTCTGTTTTCCCGGTGCTTGATGAGATCGGGATGCCGTTGATCGAGAAAGACGAGGCCATCCGTCCGGGCACGACCACGGAATCTCTTGGCAAACTGCCGGCCGTGTTCACCCGCCTCGGTGAAATGGGTTTCAACCAGCAGGCTATCCTGAAATTTCCGCAAATCGAAAAAATCGAACATATTCACACAGCGGGCAATTCCAGCGGCATCGTTGACGGCGCCGGCGGCGCCCTGATCGGTTCCGCCGCAATGGGTGAACAGCTTGGGCTGAAACCACGCGCTCGTATCCGCTCCTGCGCCTCGGTTGGCACCGACCCGACCCTGATGCTGACCGGCCCGACACCTTCCGCCCAAATTGCACTGCGCAAAGCCGGAATGGAAAGATCGGACATCGATCTGTTCGAGCTTAACGAGGCTTTCGCATCGGTTGTGCTGCTGTTCATGGAAGAGATGAATGTTCCGCATGATCAAATAAACGTCAACGGCGGCGCCATCGCCATGGGTCACCCAATCGGGGCTACCGGTGTGATGATCCTGGGAACCGCACTGGATGAACTGGAACGACGGGGCCTGGGCACGGCCCTGGTCAATCTTTGTGTGGGCGCCGGCATGGGCACCGCAACCATCATTGAGCGAATTTGAGCTGCTCTGATCAACGAGGAAAATAAAATGCCGGAGCCGATCTCATTTGAATCCCTGAGCTACCAGCTTGCAGAAAGTGGTGTCGCCTTTATCACGATCGATGTGAAAGACCGGCCGGTTAATGTGCTGACGCCGGAATTACATAGCGCGTTTGGACAAGTTGCCGGACACCTGGCTGCTGATGAAGGCGCCACAGGCGCGGTCATTCACTCGGGCAAATCTTCATTCATGGCAGGCGGCGATTTGAAGCGAATTGTCCGTTACTACGATATGCAGCGAACGCCCGCTGAAGCCTATGAGCAGTCACGAACTTACACGGAATCGCTGAGAAAGCTGGAAACCTGCGGCAAACCGGTTGCCGTGGCCATCAATGGCACGGCCCTGGGCGGCGGCCTGGAACTGGCTCTGGCCTGCCATCATCGGGTAGTCCTCGACAACCCGAAAATCCTGCTCGGCCTGCCCGAAGTCACCCTCGGCCTGTTGCCCGCTGGCGGTGGAACCCAGCGCCTGCCCAGGCTCATTGGCCTTACAGCGGCCGCAGATTTAATCCTGTCTGGTCGCTATGTGGATCCGGCCGAGGCTCTGGAGCTTGGAATCATCGACCAGGTCGTGAGCGAAGAAGATCTGCTTGAAACAGCTGAGAAATGGGTGCTCGGAGCAGAAAATGCACAACAGCCCTGGGATAAGCGGGGATTCCAGGTACCCGGTGGGTCCAAACTCAACGATATGAATATCGGCAGGCTGTTCCAGGTATTGACGGCCAGGGTCAGCGCTGAACACCGGCACAACTATCCTGCCCCCATCGCAGCATTGAGGTGCCTGTTTAACGGCACGACCGTCTCCTCCATGGATGCGGCACTGAAGATCGAAACCCGTGAATTCTCCGCCCTGACCCGTGACCCGGTGGCGCGCAACCTGATCCGGACCCAGTTCCTGAACAGGGGAAAAACCACCCGTGAAGAGATCATGTCAGATGAAGGCTCGCAGACTTTGAAACAACAGTGCGAAGCAGCCTACATTCAGCAGGGGCAACAAATGACGGCTGAAGGGATCAACCCTGTATTGATTGAAAACGTGGCGCATGCCGCCGGCATGGTGGCAGGCCCATTATCCCTGGCGAACGACGTTTCGCACTATGAGTCTTCAAGTCAAAATGGTGCGGATATTGAGGTCGTTAAGCAACGGTTGCTGTGCGCCCAGGTGCTTGCAGCGGCCGAATGCTGGGAAACAGGAACAAACCCGGTTCAGGCCGACCTGGCCTCGACGCTGGGCTGGGGCTTTCCCAGCTATACCGGTGGCGTCATGTCATATATGGATACCATGGGATTGAACGCATTCATCGCGCTTTGCGATGAGCTGAGCGCGCAGACAGGCGCAGCGTTCCATACATCTGCTTGGTTACGAAAGCGC
>DAOWGA010000163.1 GCA_030637665.1 Lysobacterales bacterium
CTTCGATCGTGTCCCTGTAGGTATGCAGGCTGAAAGGGCCAAAATCCGTTTCAACTTCATGCGTGGAAATGTGCCGGACGGATTTTTCCGTTTGCATTCTGTAGTGAATCAGGTCGGCGATGGTCCCGATCTTGAGGCTGTGCTCCTGAGCAAACTGCTCCAGTTCCGGCCTGCGCGCCATGCTGCCGTCTTCATTCAGAATTTCAACCAGGACCGCCGCAGGTTCCAGGCCGGCCAGCATGGCCATATCGACACTGGCCTCGGTGTGGCCTGCACGGGCCAGCACGCCGCCGGGCTGGGCCATCAGGGGGAATACATGCCCCGGCTGGGACAGGTCTTGCAGGCTGGCATCGGGCCTGACCGCCGTGCGAATCGTGTGGGCCCGGTCATAAGCTGAAATGCCGGTCGTAATGCCCTCGGCAGCCTCAATGGAAACGGTGAAATTTGTCGCAAAGCGGCCTTGATTTTCATTCACCATCAACGGCAGGCGAAGCTGGTGGCAACGCTCCCGGGTCAGCGGCAGACAAATCAGTCCCCGTCCGAATCGCGCCATGAAATTGATGTCTTGCGGGCGCACCTTGGAAGCGGCCATTACCAGGTCACCTTCGTTTTCCCGGTCTTCGTCATCCATTACCACGACCATGCGGCCGTCCCTGATGTCGTCCAGTAATTCCCGCGTGGAATTCAAAGCCATCTCATTGCTCCTGGGCCACCCCGGCTGAAGCCGGCGCATTGTTATTGTTATTTTCATTTTCGGGGTCTGCCAGGCGTTCCAGATACCTGGCGATCAGGTCTACTTCGATATTAAGCTCATCACCGGCTTGCAGCATGCCCAGCGTGGTGACCTCAAGCGTGTGCGGAATCAGGCACACCGAAAACCGGGCGCCGTCTACTTCGTTGACCGTGAGACTCACTCCATCGATACAAATGGAGCCCTTTTTTGCCACGTAGCGGGCGAGACCGGCAGGCAACTCAAACTCGAAGCGTTCCGCCCGCGCGTCTTGCCGACGGGACAGCAAACGACCTTTGCCATCCACGTGTCCACTGACCATATGGCCACCAAGACGATCTTCCAGGGCCAGGGCCAGTTCGAGGTTGACCTGGCGGCCCGGTTCCAGAAGCCCCAGGGTTGTCAATTCCAGGGTTTCCCTGGAGACATCCGCCGAAAATCCCGATTCCTTCGGCTCCAGCATGGTCAGGCAGACTCCGGACACCGCGATGCTGTCCCCGGTCCGGCAATTGCCCATTTGCAGGGATCCGCAGTCAATCCACAGACGGCTGTCACCGCCCAATGGGGTAATTTTCAGTAATGAACCTTTTGTGCTGACAATTCCAGTGAACATAATCAGGACCCATATTCCGGAGTGAGCCGGAGTCGTAAATCTTTGCCGATGTGAACTGTTTCCAGCACTCTTAAATGCGTTCTGTCATCGATGGATTCAAGCGGGCCGAAAGCGAAAGGCCCGGGACCGCCTTCACCCAGCAGCACCGGCGCCTGATATATCAGTAATTCATCCACCAGCCGGCTCTTCAACAGGGCCCCACACAACCCGGCCCCGGCTTCCACCTGGACTTCATTCACTTCCATTGCTGCCAGGGCTGACATCAGCGGGCCGAGTTCGACCCTGCCGTCTTTTGCCGGCAACGGCATGCAATTAACGCCTGTTTCCGCCAATTCCCGTGGAACCGATATCGCACGGTCCCCGGCAATAACCGCCGTCTCAGGCTCAGACAGAATTCTGCTGCGCACGGGAATCCGCCAGCGGCTGTCCGCAATAATCCGCAGTGGTTGTCTGCTGAGGCCTTCCAGTCGTGCGTTCATCGATGGATTGTCGGCCAGTACGGTTCCAATGCCGGTGAGTATGGCCGAAGAGCGCGCCCTCCATAACTGAACATCCCGGCGGGATGCCGCGCTGCTGATCCACTTGCTGTCGCCATTGCGCAGGGCGGTCCGGCCATCCAGGCTGATCGCCGCTTTCACCCTGACCCACGGACGCCCTTCCCGCATCCGCTTGTAATACCCCGTGTTGAGCGTCTCGGCCTCAGCGGCCATCAGCCCGGTCTCCACTGCCACACCGGCCATTTTCAATCGCTCCCGGCCCTGTCCGTTTACCTGCGGATTCGGATCGGCCGAGGCCATGACAACGCGCGAGATACCGGCCTTTAACAAGGCCTCCACGCAGGGCGGTGTCCGGCCGTGGTGGTTGCAGGGCTCGAGCGTGACATAAGCAGTGCTGCCGTTTGCAGTGGCGCCCGCTTCCCGCAATGCGGCGATTTCCGCGTGTGGTCCGCCGGCAATCTCGTGCCAGCCCTCGCCTCTGATCCGTTCCCGATCCGCGATCACACAACCAACATTGGGATTGGGATGTGTGCTGAACAGACCCCGTTTGGCCAGTTGCAGCGCGCGGGCCATGCAATGGTGGTCAAACCGTGAAAAACTCATCTATTGGGTCGGCCCTTTTTCTGCCCGGCAGGTTTAAGCAAGGAAATCTGGCGTTTGTCGCCATCACCCGGCGCATCCCGCTCCAATCGCTCAATGACGTCCCGAAACGCCTGGACGTCCTCGAAGCGCCTGTACACGGATGCGAATCGCACATAGGCAACCTGGTCGAGTTTGATCAGTTCGCGCATAACCCATTCACCCAGCAGGGTACTGGGGATTTCGGCATCTTCAACGCTGCGTATTTCGCGTAACAGGACTCGTATTGTCCGCTCTACATCGCGGGTTTCAACGGGACGTTTTTCCAGGGCTCGCAACATGCCGTCACGCAGTTTTTTCTCTGAGAATGCCTCGCGGGCTCCGTTCGACTTGATAATGCGTGGCGCCTTGAACTCCGGGGACTCATAAGTGTTAAAGCGCGAGCTACAACTTTCGCATTGGCGGCGCCTTCTAATCTGCATGCCATCCCGGGTCAGGCGGGAATCCACCACGCGGGTATTCTCATGGCTGCAGAACGGGCACCACATGAAATCAGCCTGCGTATACCGGGTGCTTACGGCACAGTGCCAGCGCCGCCAGCCGGGTTTTTTCTATAACGCCGCTGTCTTCGACATTGTCCAGTACGTCACAAATCAGGCCGGCAAGCTCAGAACAATCCTGTTCATCAAAACCACGCGTCGTGACGGCCGGCGTGCCCAGGCGCAAGCCGCTGGTCACGAATGGAGACCTCGGTTCTCCAGGAACGGTATTCTTGTTGAGGGTAATGTAGGCACGGCCCAGGGCCTCTTCAGCTTCCTTGCCGGTAAAATCCCTGCCGATCAGGTCGATCAGGAACAGGTGGTTGTCCGTTCCTCCAGAAACAACCTTGTAGCCCCGCTCCATGATGGCTTGAGCCATGATGCGCGCATTCCGGACCACGGCTTGCTGGTACGTTTTGAATTCGGGGTCAAGCGCTTCTTTGAATGCCACCGCCTTGGCTGCGATAACATGCATCAGGGGCCCGCCCTGGGTGCCCGGAAACACCACGGAATTGAGCGCCTTTTCCAGTTTCTCGTCGCCGTTGGCAAGGATGATGCCGCCCCTGGGCCCACGCAAAGTCTTGTGGGTAGTCGAAGTCGTTACATGCGCGTGTGGAACAGGATTGGGATAAACGCCCGCGGCAATCAGGCCGGCGACATGCGCCATGTCCACCAGGAACCAGGCATCGACGGAATCAGCGATTTCTCGCATTTTCGCCCAGTCGATCACCCTCGAGTATGCTGAAAAGCCCCCGATCAGCAACTTTGGCCGGTGTTTTTCGGCCAGGTCGGCAATGATATCGTAGTCGACCAGACCGGTTTCATGGTTGATCCCATACTGCACAGCGTTGAACAGTTTGCCGGAAAAATTGACGGGACTGCCATGCGTGAGGTGTCCGCCTTCATTCAGGCTCATGCCCAGCAGCGTATCGCCCGGGTCCAACAGAGCATGGTAAGCGGCTGCATTTGCCTGGGATCCTGAATGGGGTTGCACGTTGGCATAAGCGGCGCCGAACAGTTCTTTTACACGTTGACGAGCCAGTTCTTCAGCCTGGTCCACGAACTCACATCCGCCATAGTAGCGCCTGCCGGGGTAGCCTTCTGCATACTTGTTGGTCAAAACAGAACCCTGTGCCTCCATGACGCGGGGACTGGCGTAATTTTCCGACGCGATCAATTCGATATGGACTTCCTGCCTGTTCTGCTCGGCGTCAATAGCATTGGCCAGTTCATCATCAAATCCGCGAATGCGGAAGCTTTCATCAAACATAATCTACCCATACCTGTCAGCAGTTTCGGGGTGTTCCCCGCTTTTGAACTGTTCGGAATTACAACCTTTAATTCTACCATTTTTGATGGCATGGACGTCCACTAAACCAGCATCCGGAATCTGCTGCCGCCGCTCTGGACCAGCGGCAGCACATGGCGCATAATTCGCCAATTTCCGCCGGAAACCACTATGGCCCAGTACATTTACACCATGATCGGGGTGAACAAAGTCGTTCCTCCCAACAGAACCATCATCAGGGATATTTCCCTTTCCTTCTTTCCAGGCGCCAAGATCGGACTGCTGGGACTGAACGGTGCGGGAAAATCAACCGTGCTTCGCATCATGGCGGGCGTCGATCCGGATTTCGAGGGTGAGGCCAGGCCGCAGCCGGGCATCCGCATTGGCTACCTGCCACAGGAACCGGAACTGGATGAAAACAAGTCGGTTCGTGAAATCGTAGAAGAAGGTGTCGCTGAAACGCGCGACCTGCTGCAAAGTTTTGATGAAATCAGCATGAAGTTCACAGAACCCATGGATGATGATGCCATGAACGAATTGCTGAGCAAACAGGCCGAATTACAGGAAGCCATCGAAGCGGCCAATGGCTGGGAACTGGAACGCACGCTGGAAGTCGCCGCGGATGCCTTGCGCCTGCCCGACTGGGATGCCAGCGTGGCCCACCTTTCCGGTGGCGAACGTCGCCGGGTCGCCATCTGCCGCCTGTTGCTGTCCAGTCCGGACATGCTGTTGCTCGATGAGCCGACCAACCACCTGGATGCTGAATCCGTCGGCTGGCTGGAGCGCTTCCTGATCGAGTTTCCCGGAACAGTGGTCGCCATTACGCATGATCGCTATTTTCTGGACAACGCAGCCGAGTGGATCCTGGAACTGGACCGGGGTTATGGCATACCCTGGAAGGGCAATTACTCTTCATGGCTGGAGCAAAAAGAAAGCCGCTTGCAGCAGGAACAAAGCCGTGAAAAAGCCCGTCAGCGCTCGATTCATTCGGAGCTGGAGTGGGTCAGATCCAATCCCGGAGGCAGGCGCGCCAAAAGTAAAGCCCGCCTGCAGCGTTTCGAAGAACTGAACTCCCAGGAACACCAGAAACGCAACGAGACCCACGAAATTTTTATCCCACCGGGCCCGCGGCTGGGTGAACAGGTGATAGAAGTCGAGAATCTCAGTAAAGGTTTTGCGGACCGGTTGCTGATCGACAATCTCAGTTTCAAGATCCCCCGTGGTGCGCTTGTCGGCGTCATCGGGGGCAATGGTGCGGGCAAGTCTACGCTGTTCCGCATGCTCACCGGCCAGGAGCAAGCGGACAGCGGGGAGATTCGCCTTGGCTCTACCGTGGAATTGGCCTGTGTCGACCAAAGCCGCGATAGCCTGGATGGTGACAGGACTGTGTGGGAGGAAATTGCAGACGGCCAGGAGTTCATCCAGGTGGGCAATTTCAAGACACAGTCCCGGGCATACGCAGGGCGCTTCAATTTCCGCGGCTCAGATCAGCAAAAACGCGTGAAAGACCTTTCCGGCGGCGAACGGAATCGCGTGCACCTCGCCAAGCTTCTGCGTTCCGGCGGAAATGTACTACTACTCGACGAACCCACCAATGACCTGGATGTAGAAACTCTGAGGGCTCTGGAGGAGGCGCTGCTGGAGTTTCCGGGTTGCGCCGTGGTGATCTCTCATGATCGCTGGTTCCTGGATCGCATAGCCACGCACATGCTGGCATTCGAAGGCGACAGCCAGGTGGAATGGTTCGAAGGAAATTACTCTGAGTACGAAGCGGATCTCAAGCGCCGCCTGGGCGACGAGGCGGCCAGGCCCCATCGTATGAAATACCGGCGTCTCAGCTGAAAGGCATAATATTTTGCCGTAAATTATGACAGCCACGTGATTTGGAAGGAGCAATTGGCCGCAAATTACGCAAATTACGCAAATTAAAGAGCAAAGAGCGAATTATTACTTGCGTGTCATAAGCTGAAATGCTGTGTTAAAAATCAGAGACTCTTGAAGCTACGAAGCTAACTTCACTGCTCAGAACATCAGCTGGCACGGCGCCACTATAAAAATGCTCTTAAAATTTGCGTAATTTGCGTAATTTGCGGCCAAAATTTCTGAATTATTCAATCTGGATGCCGGTATTTTCTAGATGTTGGTGGGATTTCGTAATCTCCCGCCGCTGGCCTGAAAGGCCGGGGATTGTAATCCAGTGCTTGCTTCAGGGCGGTGTCGTCGAAAACCAGGTCGATGTTTTGCCGGCGAACCATCTCGCGGTTCAGGCCCTGGAAGCCAGGCAGCTTTGCCAGCAGGCCCGCGAGCGCTACCATGATCCCGGCCGGAAGCCTGACGATTCGTCGCGGCTTGTCGAGGCTGTCGAAAATCAGTTCAACCATGTGTCGATAGCTCAGCGTACTTCCTCCGCAGGCCGGGCTGTCCAGGGTCAGTGGATTATTGCTTGCCAGTGCCCTGATGGCGACCCGAGCCAGGTCATCAGCATGTACCGGTTGGCGCAGGCCCTTTGCCGGGCCGGCCAGGGGCAGCCAGCCATGACGTTTGATCCAGGCTGCGAGCCGGCTGATATTCCGGTCCAGCCCACATCCATAAATCAAGGTCGGGCGCAGGCAAAGCAGGGCCAGGCCATGTTGTTCACAATGGGCCTTCAATTTCGATTCAGCGGCGAGTATGCCTGCAATCTGTTCATTCTCCAGGCGGTCCGGAGAGCCGGCTTTACTGAACACGCTACTGGTACTGAACACCACGGCCCGCTCCATCCGGGGACACATCCTGACAGCTTCAACGGCCAGGTCCAGTGGCCCGCAGGAAATGAGCATATCCACCTGCCCGAAAAGCTCGTGAGGCATTTCGTGCTGCCCTTGTGCAGCATCGATTGCCAATGCATCAGGATGTATCCAAAGGAGATTCTCCTGCTTGCCCGACAGGGCTTTGCAGGCATTGCGGCTCATCGCGAGCACTCTGAACCCCTCGGTAAGAAGACGGGGAATCAGGAAAACCCCCAGCTGGCTGCTCGCACCCGTCAGCAGGACCGTATGCTGATCGACAGGCGTTTTCAATTTCGAACCAGTACCCAGGGCAGAGTCACCGCGTAGCGCAGCCAGATTCCTGCTATTACCAGCCAGCGCACGGGGAATGAATAGCGCCCGGCCTGGAATTTTTGGAAAAACCGTTGCATACCCAGGTGTTTCTGGCGATGCACCCACAGCGGCCGGCTGCGGGAAGAAACACCTTGTTGATGAAATACGCGCGCAACAGGCACAAACAGGCAGTGATAGCCCTGCAGGCGCAGGCGATACATCAGGTCGAGATCCTCGCAGTGCAGCCCGTATCCCTCATCCATGCCGCCTGTCTCAATGAATTGCTTTCGCCGCACCAGCATGCAGGCGCCGGACACCGCCTCTGCTTCGGTGGTGCTGTCCGGCAAACCGCTTTGATGGAGATCCACGCCCTTGATGGAGGGAAATCTGCGGCCCAAACGCCACAAGCCACTGAAGGTCAGAAATGATTTCCAGGGATCCGGGAAAAAGCGCAGAGTCCCCTTTTGCGCCACGCCCAGACTGTCCACCATCAAGGGCCCGGCCAGGGCGGCCCCGGAGTCTTTTTCCAGTTCCTGCTTCAAATGCTCCAGGGCGCCCGGAAGCAATTCACAATCCGGATTCAGGAACAATAAATACTCCTCGTTCCCCGATTTGGCAGCCGCATTTATCGCCCTGGAAAATCCAATATTTTCAGAGCCTTGTATAATTTCTACGTTCTCAAGATGGCTAAAAAAACTTGTGACCAGCGACATGCTGCCGTCGCTGGAAGCATTGTCATAAATCGTGATTTCCGGCGTTTCTTCTACAGCAAGCACGGACTGAACACAACGAGTGATGATCTCACCGGCGTTGTAGTTGACGATGATGACCCTGATTGATGATTCCATGTTCACCGGGAAAGATCAGCGGCCGCGGAATAGCCGCCGCCACCACGGGATGGCTTCCGAAGGGGTGGATGACTGCGCCTCCAGCCGGGACCGCAATTGCTCCAGTTCACGCTCCATGGATGCCAGCAGATCCCCGGCCGACATGTTTTTGCGGATTTCATGCTGATAGTGCTCATAAACCGATTCACGCGCATCATCGAACAGCCATAGATTGCCATCCAGTTGCGGCAGGGCAGCCTCATCAGCGGCACAGACGGCGATATAATACATTGCCTCGTGCCCGGGATCTGTCCGCGCCGAAACCTCATCTTCACCCGACTGGTGAAGTGTAAACCGGGACCCCGCTTCTTCCGACCAGATGGCGGAATAAAAAAGCAGCTTTTGACGCAGCATGCTGCGCGCCGGGAACTGCTCGGCAAGCAGGGCATCCAATTCGTCCCGGTAGAGTTCCCGCACATGGAATTCGTTTTCGTTGTGGTAACGATCCGTATACACCGCCTTGTCCGGTGATGAAAGCAGCAAAAAGCCAGCGGGCTCGAGCACGCGCCTGAATTCCCTCAACAGGCCGGACTGGTCTTCCAGATGCTCAAGGGTCTCAAAAGACACGATGCATTCGAACTGATTGTCCTCGAAAGGAAGCTGGCAGCAGTCGGCAACACGGTATTCCAAATTCTCCGAACGGTAACGGGCACGCGCATGGGATATGGCTTGTTCAGAAATATCCACAGCCGAGACCGATTGGGCAGTGCGCGCCAGATGAGCCGAGCCGTAACCTTCACCGCAGGCTGCATCGAGTACCTTTTTGTTCCTGACCAACTCAGCGGCAAATACATAACGGTGTACATGCTCATAAGAGATTTCCCGGATGCACTCCGGTGTGAATCGCTCTCCGGTAAATTCAAGTGGATTGGACAAGTTCTGCTCCGGGACCGGGGTGGGAGGGACCGCGCCACCGAGAGCCCGGGCCAATTCTTGCCGGCGCGGCGCCAGTGGATCGGAATGGATGAATGCCTGGACCAGCCGCAGGTAGTCCGGATGACGCGCAAGCAGTCTTTGCATGGATGCTTCATCAGGCTTGAGCCCGAGTGGCCCGAAAGACCTGCCGCCGAGGTGGACGACATATACATCATCGCAAAGGACGTTACGCATTCCCGCCTGTTGAGCTCGCATGGAAAAGTCATTCTCCTCGCCGTAACCGATGCCAAACGTCTCCTCGTCGAATAGCCCCAGTTTATCCAGGGCATGGCGGGAAATGGCCATGCAATATCCCACCGCGGTTGGCAGTTCAGGATAGCAGGCCCTGCCGGTGCGGGCGATAATCCGCGCTACTGCCTCCCGGTCCGCCGGGGGTGGATTCACTTCGCAGAAGCGTGGGAGGGACACGATTTCTCCGTTGTTCGTCCAAGGTGTGGCAGTAGCGATAGAAGAATCTGACGCGAGACAGCGACTCAGGCCTTCCAGCCAGCCTGTTGTCACTTCGGTATCTGAATTCAACAAAACGACATCGCCCCGGGTCATTGCCATGCCCCGGTTTATCGTGGCAACAAAACCGAGGTTCTGTTGCTGGAAAAGATAACGCCAGTGGGATCCGGCGCCTTGCTGCCAGCGAGTCAGTACCTTTTTGACTGCTTCATCCTGCGAGGCATCATCGATCACGATGACTTCAATATCGGCAGGGACCGTGGCCGCAACACTCGCCAGGCAACGGTCCAGTTCCTCAGGGGCGTTGTGGACCGGGATAATAAGCGACGGAGGCAATGCGCCAGGCTGGTTCATTCACTGGCCCCTGCCATTCCATGTATGGGGAAGGTGAATGAACCCCATCTCCCTGCTTTGACCGGAAACGCTGAAACGCTGCTCTGTGGTATCACACAGCCGCATGCCCTCAGGATCCA
>DAOWGA010000185.1 GCA_030637665.1 Lysobacterales bacterium
CCTGAGTCATGGCATTCTGCTGGTCGGCCGCACACCAGACGGCCACGGCCTTCTCATAGGAACGGGAACCAATGCCAGCACGCGGAAAGGCCATGTAATGGATGGCAATTCCCTGCTCGTTATACTCATCGACCTGCGCGTGCAGCTTGCGGCAGTAGCCGCAATCGATATCGGTGAAAACCATCAGGTCATATTCCGGTTCAGGCGGCGCAAAAGTAATTTGCCCGGTCGTATCAATTTCGGCAATGAGTTCCTTGCGTATGCCCGCCTTGGCTGCCTCTGTCAGGTCTTCACGGGTATCCAGGTCTATCACACGCCCCTGGAACATGTATTTGCCATCTGCCGAGGTGTAGATAATGTCGCCATTGATCTGGACCTGCAAAATACCGTCAATCGGTGTTTCGGACACTGCAATCGATTTCGCTGATGGCGCCAGAGTGCGCATGCGCTCTTCAATGGCGCTGTAATCCTGCGCTGCAGCAACCGATGCTGTCGCGGCCAATAGCAGCCCTGCCAAGCCTGTGTAGAATTGCCTCATTTCATACCTCGTAATCTGTAATTTGCTTGTGCCTTTATTTTTAAGAGCCTTTCTTCCGCTCAAATGCTGTCTGATCCGGCATGAATTAATCCTGCCACCTAACTATGGAGCATTTCATGATACTAAAGTTCCGCTGCCTTCCCCACTTTACAGACCCCGTGACTGTAATTACGTTCAACCACGAGGGTGATGCTTGCTGTGTAGAGCTTTCAAGCCTTCCCGGGCGATGTGAGTATAAATCTGAGTTGTTGAAAGGTCACTATGCCCGAGCAACAACTGCACTACCCTCAGGTCTGCCCCGTGGTTCAGTAAATGCGTTGCAAAAGAATGCCTCAACATGTGTGGAGACACGTTCTGATCTATGGATGTGAGGCGCGCACAGCGCCTGATAGCGTGCCAGAAAGCCTGTCGGGTCATGCCGGATTTCCTGGCGGTCACGAAAACATGCTGACAGCTGGCTGTTGCCATCAATTCCGGCCTGCCGCTGGCCAGATACCGCTGTAACCAGGAAAGAGCCTCCTCACCCAGCGGTACCAGTCTTTCCTTGTTCCCCTTGCCCATGACCCTGACGATTCCCTGGTTTATATTGAGGTCTGTGAACTCCAGGCCGACCAGCTCACTGACCCTCAGACCGGTTGCATACATCAACTCGAGCATAGTCCGGTCACGCAAACCCAGGGGAGTTTCGACGTCAGGCGCTTCCAGCAATTCGTTAACCTGCTGCTCAGTCAGGGCCTTGGGCAAGCCGCGGCCGAGCCTGGGACTTTCAATCAGCGCCGAAGGGTCATTCCGTATACGACCTTCACGCATTGACCACTGGTAGAACTGCCTGATTCCGGAAAGGTAGCGCGAAAGTGAACGCGGACTCCTGCCCTCCTGGATCCGCGAGGCCAGGAAATGTAAGAGATCTTCACGCGAAGCTGACAGCAGGTCACTGCCACGATTGTGCTGCTGTGCCGCCAGCTGCAACAGGTCGTAGCGATAAGCCTGCAAGGTATTCCGGCTCAAGCCCCGCTCCGCCCAAATCGAGTCCAGGAACAGTTCAATCTGTTTTTCCTGCTCTGATGAAACTCCGCTCATCGTATTTTTTCCATCGCCCCGGCTCGCTACAATGCGCCAGTGTACGTGACGGCCGTCAGGATGCCTTACGACGACGTTCTTCCTGCAAATGATTAATCCACTGCTGGGCTGCGTCTTTTGTACGGCTGTAGCGTCTGGCTTTGCCCCAGTCAGAACTGGCGCCGTCAAAATTGTTGAGACCGAACTGGGCCATACCCCTGAGCAGATAGGCTTCACCCGTCTTGCGCTCATTGAGGCCACCCTTTTCCAATGCAGCGTTTAATGCCACCAGGGCATCCGGCCAGCGCTCGAGATCGATCAGGAGGTATCCACGACGTAAGTCGAGGCTCCCGTCTTTAGCTGCTTTGCCGGCCTTTTCGTACGCCACCAGGGCTTTTTCCAGCTCCTCTGCTGAATACCAGGAATCAGCGACCGCGGTCCAGTGACTCTGGGTAGACTTCACGATTCCATCGTTGATACCCTTCTCCAGCACTTCAGCAGCCTTGTACGGCACATCCGCGCTACTGTAAAGGCTGGACAGGTAGGTGATGTCCGACTGCTTGTCCAGCATGTTCCTGCGGTAGGCCAGGGCAATAATGGCGAGCGCTTTTTCATCCTGCTTCAGTTTGTAGTAAATCTGCGACAGTTGGGTCCAGTACAATTTCTTTTCAGGCCAGCGAATGATCATGGTTTCCAGTGTTTCAGCCGCCTGGGGGTATTGTTCCAATTCATAGTGGGAGGCCAGTTTGAGCTGATACCAGGCCTCTTTTGGATCTTCGTCCATGGCTATGGCAGTCTCAATAGACTCAAGCGTTTTCACGAAGTTTTCTTGCCGCGCATAGATGGATGCTCTTAAAACCCAGGCTGCAGATGTAATTTTTTCGGGGGGGGATTTACAGAACCACAGTTCCAATCTGTCCAGCGCATCCTGATAGCGTTCTTTCAGGAAATAAAGCTGCGCGATCTGGTACATGAGTGAAAAGTGCGCCTGGTCAGGCAATGCGTCCAGTTCCACTGCTTTTTCGAAGTAGCTCAGTGCGGGGTCAAAGTTTTCCCGCGACCATTCCACCTGCGCCAGAGCCTGGTTCAGAATGGCTTGCAGGTAACGATCGCGACTTGTGCGGCTGAGCATTTTTATAAGGACGTCATATGCCTTGTCATATTGCTTTTCACCCACGTCTTCATAAACTTTGTTGAGTTGCTTCCAGGTGATTTCATCAAGGGCCTTGACCCCGACTTTGCGTTGCCTGCCACACTCGGAAGCCTGGGCAAATACCACGCCCGCACTAAAAATTGTGCCAACAATCAACAGCGCGACTGCAACTAAAAATCTATTCCTGATCCGGCTCATACTAGTCTTCATCACTCCCGTGCAGAGTAAAGTCGATAATCTGCGTCGCACGCCGCTCAACCGCTACGCCTTCGACTACGCGAGGCTTGAATTTCCATTTCAGGATGGCTCGAATGGCTTCCCGGTTGAAAATGCGGCCCGGTTCGGAATCGATCACGCGAGGATTCTTCACGGTTCCAACTTCGGTAATGGTAAATTCCACATTCACCCAGCCTTCGATGCCCGAAATGGCCGCGTCACGCGGGTACATGGGCCGGATCACCACAATGGGGATGATGTCCCCTTCGGCGGTCTGATCCACTTGTTGAAAGTTTCCGAGAAACATGCCGTCACCACCAACCAGTGGCACATCGAGATTGGGCATATCCAGGCGGGGCATATTTTGAACCTGCTGGTCCATCTTCGAGATTTGCATTTTTGGCGGCGGCGGCGGATCTTTGGGTGGTGGTGGTTTCTTAGGTTTTCTCCTGCTCTTGGTAGCGATATCGTCCGGGATTTCAACCGGTCCGAAATGGATTCCGGCAATGGCTTCCAATTCCGCGCGGTCGCCACCGCCGGATGAAATAAGCTTGTGCATGAACAGGAACAGGCCGAAGGTCACGACAACGGCCATCAGGGCAGCAACAGGAATACGTAACTGTTTCATGATCGCTACCCGCCCGGTTTCTCCGCGGAAATTGCAATGCCTTGCACGCCTGCCAGTTTTACCTGGTCCATAACCTGGGTTACGGTGCCGATTCGCGAACCCTTATCCGCTACGATCACGACGCTGCCTTCGGGGTTTTCAGCCTTGGCACGCTCGACCATTTGCCTCACTTCACGCAACTCGACCTGTCGTTTCGCCATCCAGATATCATCATTGGGCCTGACTCCGATCAGTATGGTTCCGTTGCGCAGAGCAATAGCTTGCTCGGCTTCCGGTTTGATGATGGTAGCGCCGGTTTCCTTGGTGAAGGATGTGGTCACAATAAAAAAGATCAGCATGATGAAGACAATGTCCAGCATCGGCGTGATGTTGATCTCGGCGTCTTCTGTATGTGCATGTCTTCTTGCCATGCATGGATCCTCATGGTTGGCGCCATCGATCATGGCGCCCGGCTAAATCAATGATGATGCAAAAGGTCTTCCAGTTGCTCTGATTCTGTCTGGGCTTTGTGCTCCAGCCAGGTGCCGAAATAGACACCGGAAAGCGCCGCCACCATGCCTGCCATGGTCGGAACGGTCGCCATCGACACGCCCCCCGCCATTGCCCGGGCATTGCCGCCACCGCTGTAGGTCATCACGTCGAATACGGTGATCATGCCGGTAACGGTTCCCATCAGGCCGAGCAATGGGCAAATGGCGATCAGCGCCTTAATCAGCCCGATGTTCCGCTTGAGCAAAATGGACGCTTCTGAAATGAGGCCATGCCGGATCTGCTTGGCATACCAGGAAGTAGTGTCAGCACGGGATTCCCAGGCAACCATGATTTCCCGTTTCTTGCCTGGATGGATCCGGTAGAAGTACCACAATCGCTCCAGGATAAATGTCCACATCAGGAACAGGACAAACATGATGGCCCAGAGGACATCCCCCCCCAATTCCATGAAGTCCTGGATAGATCCGACGGCCTGATAAAACCAGATCATGCACGGCTCTCCGCCAACCTCGCGATGATGCCGGCCGCCTGTTCTTCAAGCACCTGAATCAGGGACTTGGCCTTTCCCTGTAAGGCGCTGTGAAGCAGCGTGAGAGGAATGGCCACGACCAGTCCGAGCACCGTCGTGACCAATGCGGTCGAGATGCCACCCGCCATCATGCGCGGATCACCCGTACCGAACAATGTGATCATCTGGAAAGTTGCAATCATGCCGACAACCGTACCCAGCAGGCCGAGCAAGGGGGCCACCACATACAGGACTTTGATAAAGCTCAACCCGGTTTCGATTGGCGCCGTCTCACGCAGGATGGCCTCATCCAGTTTGAGCTCCAGCGTTTCGATATCGGTATCCGGATTATCGGTGTAAACCGCCAGCACACGGCCCAGTGGATTGGATTTGTTGGCGCTTTCGATCCTCATTTGGCGCGAAATCTTGCCGCCGGTAGTGTAAAGCGAAGTAGCCTTCCACAAGCACATCAACAGGCCAAACAGGCCGATGCCAATGATCACAAAACCGACCGGGCCGCCATCTTCCTTGACCCGCTCCAGGGGTGTCTTCGACTGGACTACCGCCCGCAGAATCTGACCACGGGTAAAGTCAACAGAAAAAGGGACGAATTCTCCGTTTGTCGAAGACTGAAGATCTTCAGCCATTCTGCTGAAACGGGTCGCCGGCTGGCGTGCCAGTTCAATCAGGTTGTCCCGGCTCTTGCCGGTATCCCAATCCAGGAACTGACCGTCACTCACCGCGTTAAAAACACCGACCCGGACGATTTCAAGCTCCTGCTTCTCACCGCTGGTTCGTTCAACGGGGGCTGAAAATTTAACGACTTTTCCTGACTCTGCGATTTCCGTCACCATCGCCGACCAAAGTTGCCTCAATTCGGGAACCGTCGGCAATTCGCGTCGCTGGGCAAGATTGGACAGAAACTGGGTCCTTCCGGGCATCTGTGCCGTCACCATCGAATCATCGAGTGCAGCCTGAACATCGCCCGAGGCCTGGCGGACTACACCGAACAACTCACCGAGATTACCCATACGCTCTGCCAGGGTCGTTTCAAGTTCTGCCAGGGCTCGTTCATTATGATCGTATTCATCCCGCAAGCGGTCGCTGCGAACGTTTTCGTCAGCCAGTTCCTGCGTGGCCTGCGCCAGCAGCTTGCGCTGATTGCTGCGCTCCCGAACGAACTGCGCCTCACGCTCGTGGTTGATTCTTGCTTCGCTACTGGCCGCATCGCGGACAATAAG